>NZ_JANSIF010000011.1:0-59203 GCF_047461935.1 Synechococcus sp. R55.4
AACCGGCCAAAATACCCGTGCGCCGCCACAATGTTGTAGGTCTCTTCCTCTTGCCCAAACTTGTACCCCAGGTTCTGGGACTCCTCTTCCGAGGTCTCCCGAATCAGGGTGGAGGTCACCAGCGACCCGTGCATGGCGCTAAACAACGCCCCACCAAACACGCCGGCCACCCCCAACTGGTGGAACGGGTGCATCAGGATGTTGTGCTCCGCTTGAAACACCAGCATGAAGTTGAAGGTGCCCGAAATCCCCAAGGGCATCCCGTCCGAAAACGACCCCTGCCCAATCGGGTAAATCAAAAACACTGCTGTGGCCGCTGCCACCGGCGCCGAGTAGGCCACCGCAATCCAGGGACGCATCCCCAGCCGGTAGCTCAGCTCCCACTCGCGGCCCATGTAGCAGAACACCCCAATCAAAAAGTGCAGCACAATCAGTTGGTAGGGGCCGCCGTTGTACAGCCACTCGTCCAGTGAGGCGGCTTCCCAAATCGGATAAAAGTGCAGGCCAATGGCTGCTGAAGAGGGCACCACAGCCCCAGAAATGATGTTGTTGCCGTACAGCAAAGAACCAGAAACAGGCTCGCGAATCCCGTCGATGTCCACAGGCGGAGCCCCGATGAAGGCGATGATGAAGCAGGTGGTGGCAGTCAGCAGGGTGGGAATCATCAGCACCCCGAACCAGCCAATGTAAAGGCGGTTGTCGGTGGAGGTGACCCACTCGCAGAACTGCTCCCACACGTTGCTGGTTGAGCGACGTTGGATAACAGTAGTCATGAGGACAAACTTCCCTAAGGAAGCGCGAAGATTGACAACCTAAACTTAAAACATCCGTTAAGTTTCGTCAACTACCTGCCTCAAAAATGAGGAGGGGATCCCTTTCTCTACCGGCTACCCCTCGGCAAAAAGAGCGATTCCAAGGCTTGGCTGAGGGTCGGTTCCATCACCACCCGGTCTTCGTAGGCGGCGATCACCCGGGTGAGCTGGGGCAGGCGGCCCTGTTCTGCTTCGATGTAGAGGGGCTGAACATAGAGCAAAGAAGTCTCGATGGGGATGACCAGCAGCGTGCCCAGGTTCACCCGCGACCCATGCTGGTTCCAGAGGGAAATTTGCTCGGAGATCAAGGGATCCTGATTGACCCGCGCTTCCACCTGTTCAGGGCCATAGATGAGGCGTTGCTTGGAAAATTCGTAGACCAGCAGCTTGCCGTAGTTTTCCCCGTCACAGCGGGCCGCCATCCAAGCCACCATGTTCTGTTTGTTAACGGGGGTATAGGGGGAGAGCAGGACGAACTCAGGAGTGTGATTGGCAACCTCTTGGGGATCCCTCGGCAAGGTGAGGATGAGATATTGCGGTTGCATGGGGATGCGCCGCCGGTTGCGGAACTGGCCGGGGATCTGCCATTGATCCTCGCGGTTGTAGAAGAGGCGGGGATCCGTCATGTGGTAGGTGGCAAACTGCTGCGCTTGCAGGCGGAAGAGGTCTTGGGGATAGCGGATGTGTTGCCGCAGCGGCTCCGGCATTGCCTCCAGAGGCTTGAAGAGGGTGGGGTAGATGCGGGCGTAGGCTTGGATGAGGGGATCCCGAGGGTCGGCAATGTACCAATCGATGCTGCCGTTGTAGGCGTCCATCACCGCCTTGACCGAGTTGCGGATGTAGTTGAAGGGAAAGCCGGGCAGGTGCTCCGAGTAGGGGTAGCGGCTGCTGGTGGTATAGGCATCGAAAAACCAGTAGAGCTTGCCGCCTTGAATGACCAGGTAGGGATCCCGGTCGTAGAGTAAAAACGGCATCACCCGACGGATGCGCTCGCGGATTTGGCGGCGATAGAGAAAGCGGGTGGTAGAAGATAGCTCGCGGCTGAGAAGGATGCGCAGATCGCCAAAATGCCAGGCGTAGAGAAACCGCTGCCAGAGGTGGGGAATGGGCACGCCACCGCTGCCCTGATAGCTGCTGTACACATAGCGCTCTGCTGCAGGGTAGTCCAACTCCCGCGCCTCAGCACCCACGAAAACATCGGTGGTGGTCAGCTCGCCGTAGTAGAGGGCCGGCTGCTCCACCCGCAAGACGGGGGCCACCTCAGGGTAGCGGGGAGAAACCCGCGGCGGGATATCCGATAGGAAAAAATCCGGCAGGCCTTCAGGGGTCACCACATTCACCGGGCTGAGGGTGAGGCCATAGCCGTGGGTGTAGAAAAACCGCCGGTTAACCCAGGTTTGGGCGGCGGGGGGCACCTGGGCAAAGTCCAGCTCGCGGGCGGCATGCATAACTTGGCGCAATTCTCCCCCAATGCGGTAGCGATCCACATTCACATAGGGGAATTGATAGTAGGGGCGGATTTCTTGCAGTTGTCGATAGGTGGCCAATAGAGGCTCCGCATCCCAGAGGCGCACGTTGCTCAGGATGGGTTGATTTTGCTGCAGGATCTCCCAGGTCAGGGATCCCTCTTCTGGGAAAGGGTGCACTTCCACCTGGCTAAGGCCAAAACCGGCGCGGGTAAAGCGGATGTTGTGCTCGATGTAAGGGCGTTCCAGCTCCAGCTCGTTGGGGGCCACCAAGAAAGTTTGCACCAGTTGGGGGTAAAGTTGGGTGGTCAGCAGCCCAAACCCCAGGTAGGCTCCCCAGAGGATGGCCGGCGCCAGGAGAGAGCTGGCCCAGGAAGGGCACCAGGACTTGAGGAAAGGAAGGTTGAGGCGGATCCCTTGGCGGGCCAAAACCCAGAACCCCACTGCCGTCAAGCCCGCCACCCCGCTCATCAAGGTCGTGGCCGGCAGAGTTGCATGCACATCGGCAAAACCGGCCCCAAACACAACGCCGCGGGTGGAATAGAGCAGCTCGTAGCGATCCAGCCAATGGCCCCAAGCCCGAATGAGAAACAGGGATCCCCCCAGGATCAGCAAGTGCCGCTGGGCATAGAGAGAAAGGGCCAAGGTCAGCCGTTGCTCGGAAAGCCCCAGCTCTACCAAGTAGATGAGGACAACGGCAATCAAGGTGAGCAGCACCAGGTTGAAGCACCACTGCTGCAGCGTCTCCCAGAAAGGCAGGCTGAAGAGAAAAAAACTGAGATCGCGGTTGAAAATCGGATCTGACTCCCCGACGGGCCCTTGGTTGAGCCAGAGCAACAGCGTGAACCAGTGATTGGAAAGAGACCAAGCAAAGAAAACACTCAAACCTGTGGCAATCGCCCAGGCCCCAGCCAAGGTTGCCCCCCGCCAGCAGGAGCAGATGTTGGATCCCACCACCGCCAGGGCAAAGAGGAAAGCGCCCAGGCCCAGCCCCCAGCGGGCAATTACCCGCGTCCACAGCACCGGCAGAGCATGCAGCTCGGCAAACCAAGCCAGATCTACATAGAAAGAGGCCAAAGCCGTGATGGCCAGGATCCCCAGCCCCACCCCCAGCAGCAGAAACAATCCTCGCCGCAACCTCTGCATCGCCTCAGGATCCTCGGCTCAAAGCTGTTCTTGGTCGCGTCAGCGGTGCAGTTTCCCTTCGCCCGAGCGTTGCGGAACAACACAGGGTGCCGTAGGCATAGCCCTGTTCTAGCTGTTGCACCGCCTGCACCAAGCCTGCCGGCCCGCCGTCCACCCGCACCACCGGGATCCCCACCTGGGCCTGCACCTCTTGCCAGGTCAGATCGTCCAAAAAGCGCTCCCCATCCTTAAGGGCAATCTGAGGTAGCAGCAGCCCATCGTAGGCCGCCAAGTTTTCAACCGATTTCAAGGCATTCAAGACATCTTGGCCCGTCAGCAGCCCGGTTACCGTCAGGGTTTGTCCCCAAAATTGGCTGGCAATAGGCAAAAGATCCAACTGCAGCCCGCGGATGCGGTTCATCTGCTCCACCACAGGCTGGAAGGCTTGCTCTACGGCATTGCCCACCACCCACAGAACCTTGAGGGGAGAAGGGAGCTCAGGCGGCAGTTTGAGCTGCTCGAACTGGCTGAGGAAAAGCCGCAGGGATCCCACGCCATTCCCCAGTTGGGGGTAATCTTCATAGTGCTCTTCCGGGGGCAGTTCCCACCCCGCCAGCAAATACCACTCATCGGCCAGCCAGGCAAAGGTGGATCCCAATGTTTGCCGAAACCCGACCTGCAAAGTTTCCACCTGCTGGATCACTTCTCGGGCCTTGGCCGCATCGACAGGAACCAGCTCATCACCAGGGGGGCGAAAGCGCGTCAACCCCACCGGCACCACTGCTGCCGAGAGGACGGTGGGGATCCCGTCTACGGGCCGGCGAAAGGCGGCCAAATCGAGGAGTGTGCGGGTGAGGTGATCCCCATCGTTCCAGCCTGGGCAGACCACCACCTGTGCGTGCAGTTGCAAGCGGTGTTGGCGAAACCAGGCCAACTGCTCCAGGATCAGCCCGGCCCGCGGATTCTTCAACAGGCGGCTGCGCAGTTCGGGATCGGTGGCATGTACCGAGACATAGAGGGGAGAAAGGCGCAGGCGGGCAATGCGCTCCCATTCGGCGGCAGGCAAGTTGGTGAGGGTGAGGTAGCTGCCGTAGAGAAAACTGAGGCGGTAGTCGTCGTCCTTGAGGTGCAGCGTCGCCCGCATCTGCGGGGGTTGTTGGTCGATGAAGCAAAAGGGGCAAGCGTTGGCGCATTGGATCAGGCCATCGAACAGGGCCGTTTCAAACTCCAGCCCCAGATCCTCGTCGATCCCCTTCTCCAGCTCAACTGTGCGCGGGATCCCTTGGCTATTCAAGATCTCCAGGCTTACACACTCCTCAGCGATCAGGAAGCGGTAGTCGATGAGATCGCGGGGGCGTTCGCCGTTGATGCTGACCAGGGCCTCTCCAGGTTGGATGCCCACTTCTGCTGCCAGGGATCCGGGTAAAACAGCGCTGATACGGGCGGGCTTGAGACTAGCACGAGACATAGCTAACTCATCCTCAACTGATGTGCCATTTGCCCCAGCAGGACGAAGTTCTGGGTCGGGACAGCGTTGCGGAGCAATAACGAGGCTCGGTTGACTACAAACAGTTGACTACAAACAGCGGAGAATAGCCGCCTCTAGCTCGGTTTGGCTGAGATCCGTTACCACAAACACCTCTTGCACGCTGCTTCCCTTGCGGGCCACCAGCTTGTACCCGCCCCGGATCGGCACCGAAACCCGCAACTGCAACTGGGGGATCCGCCCACGGCTGCAGGACAGAGCGCCCGGCGTCACGGTTTTAATGCCCGCCTGCCGGGTCAGGCGTTCCAAAACAGGGATCAACCCTGAGATGTGGGTGGAGTGGTTCCAAACCAGACGACCAGAGGGCTCAGACATAGCGGCTAGAGTGAGGAGAGGATGGGATCCCTATCCTATTCCTCCACAAATACCTGCTGCTCGTTGTGGAAAACTGGATGTCCAAAATGCCTGAAGATTCCCCGCCTGCGGTCGTGGCTCTGATCTTGGCCGGGGGCAACAGCCGCCGCATGGGATCCGACAAAGCCCTGGTGCTTTGGGATGGGATCCCCCTGCTGCGACGGGTGGCTCAGGTGGCAGCAGCCTGCGCCGACGCGGTTTACATCCTCACCCCCTGGCCGGAGCGCTATGCGCCGGTGGTGGATCCCGGTTGGCACCTCTGGCGGGAAAACGTTCCCCCCCTGGTCGGGCAAGACCCACGTGGTCGGGACAGCATTGCGGAGCAACACCGAGGCCCGCTGCTGGCCTTTCAAGAGGGGATCCGGCGGCTACAAACCTTGGCTGCTCCCCCGGAGTGGATCCTGCTGCTGGCCTGCGATCTGCCCTGCTTGCAGGAGCAGGTTCTTGGGGATTGGCGACAGCGCCTTGCCACCCTGCCCCCTCAGACGGTGGCCGCCCTGCCCAAAAGTCAGCGGGGCTGGGAGCCCCTGTGTGGCTTCTATCGCCTGGCGCAGCTAGGCTCCCTGGAGAGTTTCTTGCAGGCGGGGGGAAGATCCTTTCAGGTCTGGCTATCCCAGGTGCCAACAGCCATCCTGCCCCTGACCGTTCCCGACAGCGGGACGGAGTCCCTTGAGAGGATGCTCACCAATTGCAACACCCCTGCAGATCTGCAGCTGGGGGGAAACCTGGGTAGGGGGTGATCCCTGGGATCGGCAAAGGGAGGGATCCCCTCATGTCACAATGGGTAAAGATTTGCTCGGTTTCTTATCTCGGCGCCGTGCTTACTTCCCTTTACTACCGCGAGATCCCTTGCCCCGATAGTGCTCAAGTGCTGCGCTGGCTACAGGAGTGTATCCCCCTGCCCCAAGGCAGCCAGAAGGTTCTTACCCCCACGGGCCTGCGCCTACAGGGATCCGGCGCTGAGCTGGCCCTTTTCTTGTGGTCGGGGCTGAACACCACCTATCTCAAGGTGTTCCAGTGGTCGGAACAGCCCTTCCCCCGCCAAGCTCGCTGGCTGGGAGAGCTGGAACAGGCCATTCAAAGCCAATTTCCCCACTGCTACCCGCAGTTGCCCCAGATCGACCTGAACCGGGGATCCATCTTCGATCAGCTTGAGCCTTTCTACCCGCAAACGGTGAAGTATTTTCGGCGGATCCCCAATGGAGAATTTGACCTGCAGCGGGTGTACTGGTGGGAAAAGCGCTGGCGGGAAGAAGTGCAACATTGCCACGCAGCCCACCGCCCTGCTCAGCCGGTCTTGTTTTGCCAGCCTGGCCCTGAGCCGGCCCCAGTGGAGTGGGATCTGGCCATCGTGGGAGGAGCGCTGGGAGCCATCTATGGAGCGGCCATGGCTCGCTTGGGCTACCGCGTGGCCTTGGTGGAGCGACTCCCTTTTGGCCGCATGAACCGCGAGTGGAACATCTCCCGGCGGGAGCTGCAAACCCTGGTGGATTTGAGCCTTTTGAGCGCCGAGCAGATGGAGAGCTTGATCCTGCGGGAATACACGGATGGGTTCAACAAGTTTTTTGACGGCAATAGCCCGGTTCGCGCCCCTGTCCTGCACACGCCCACGGTACTCAATCTGGCCATTGATGCCGAAAAACTCCTGCAGCTTTGTGGCCAGATCCTCACTTCCTGTGGGGGAGCCATCTACGAGCGCACCGAGTTTCAGCGGGCCTATGTTGGCGAACAAGGCGTCACGCTGGTTTTGAAGGATTTGCCCACCGGCGAGGAGTTTCGGCTGGGATCCCGCCTTGTGGTGGATGCTATGGGAACAGTCTCTCCCATTGCCCAGCAGCTTTACCGCCATCGGGCTTTTGATAGCGTCTGCCCCACGGTGGGGGCTACCATTGCGGGGGGGTTTGAGCCAGGGGTATGGGATCCCCAGTTTGGGGACATTCTGGCCAGCCACGGGGACATCAGCCGCGGTCGGCAACTCATTTGGGAGCTGTTCCCCGGCCCAGGCGAAGATCTCACCTTCTACCTGTTCCACTACCACCAGGTGCATCCAGAAAACCCCGGATCCCTGCTGGAACTGTACGAAGATTTTTTCACTATTCTGCCGGAATACCGCCGCTGCGACCCAGAGCGCTTGCAGTGGAAAAAAGCGACCTTCGGCTATATCCCCGGACGATTTGGCCAGCCCCGGCACCCTGTTCGCGGCAGCGGGGCGGAGTCTTCGGAACCCTTTGACCGGATACTGCTCATAGGGGATGCGGCGGCTATGCAATCGCCCCTTAGCTTTACCGGGTTTGGATCCCTGGTGCGCAATTGCCCCCGCCTGTGCGATCTCCTGGATACGGCGCTGCGCCACGACCTGCTCAGGGCGGCGGACTTAGCCCAGATCCGGGCCTACCAGGGCAACTCCGCCGTCACCTGGCTCTTCTCGCGGGGGATGATGGTGCCCACCGGCAAGGTGCTGCCCCCCGAGCGCATCAATGCCACCCTCAACAGCTTTTTTGGCATTCTCGCCACCGAGCCGCCGGAGGTGGTGGACGATTTCATCAAAGACCGGGCCGGCTGGCTGGCGTTTAACCGCATGGCCATCAAAGCTGCCCTACAAAACCCACGGCTGCTGCTGTGGATCTGGGAGGCCGTAGGGGCCAAAGGCTTTGCCCAGTGGCTACCCACCTACCTCAGCTATACCGGCCTGGCCTTGACCTCTGCTTTGTTCAGGGGCTGGCTTCCAAATCTGCTGCGTCGCCTGCAGCCCTGGCTAGAAGCGCGTTACCCCCGCCTGTGGCTGCGCTGCCTGCAGTGGAGCTACACCCTCACCTATGGAGTGGGACAGCCGCGCATTCAGTTTCAACTCCCCCCCACTCAAGAAAAGACCCAAGACACAATACCGACTTGGGTAGAGGAGAGGGCTTGAGCTGGTGGCGCGGTCGGAGAATGCGGCCACGCCAGTTTTTTGATGCCTGTGCTTTTGCTTGCCTCAAGTCACAATCTTCAATGTCTGCTTCAATGTCTGCAGAAAAGGCAGGTGACAATACAGCCTGTTCACAAACTGGGGGATACAAAAATCGTGTTTACGAGGCTTGACCCCAACGAGGTTTAAAACAAGCAGGTTTATAGTCATTTTAAACAGGACTGAAAGATTCTGTTGTATTGCTTCCTAACTCCCCTCTCCCTTTGGGAGAGGGGCTGGGGGTGAGGGATGACTCCCTCTGGGAGAGGGGCTGGGGGTGGTCGCGGCAGCGGCGCGGAACGCTTGGGGAGTGTCTCAATTAGCCTAGAATGACCATACAACCGTATCCCGTGGTCCCTTAGTGGGCTGTAGTTGTGTAGCTAAAGCCAATTAGCAAAAGATCCCATTGGATGCTAGCAGTCCTCACTTGTGTTTGCTAGCAGCTTTACCTCTTATCTGCACAGATTTCTGCACAGATTATTTACACAGAGCTGAACGAGGGAGTGCCCATCAGGCAAAGCCTTCCTCTGTGGCGCAAAAGTATTTCGCCACGCAGGGATCTGCCTGTCCTTTGCCTTGGCATTTTGCCCAAGTTGAGTATAATCAATACCTAACATCCAGGATCAGATCGAGGATAGTTGGGAAGGGATCCCAACCTTGATTTGGTTTTGAGACTGCTAGCCCCCTTTTTAGAATCTTTCGCAAAAAACTCTGTAGGACTGAGCCCAGTCGCGTCAGCGTTGCGGAGCAACATGGTTTACACCTTCGAGATCATCGGCATCGCCCCTGCTCTACAGTTCTTTCATCAGCAACAGAAGCTGGCCCAGCGGCCCTGTGGGGTGGAATACCTGGGTACCAGCTCCTGCACCCTCGATGCGTTACTGGGATCCCTGGAGGAAGTGCCGGCCCGGCGCGGCTGGGACTTGGATCAGTTGGTCGACGCTGTTATCCGCTTTTGGTGCAGCAACCCCGATTTGGTCAGTATGTGGCGCTCTCGTTTTCGCGATGCCGGGCGAGATGCGCTGTTGGTCTCGCGAGTGGGGCATATTCAATCACTGCGGCAGGAATTTGAATGGCTGCTGAAGCAGTAGGTGCCGAGCGCCACTCTCGCCACCTGGGTGGGAGAATGTGCGGTTAGCAGGTAGGCTAAGGGCAGAACTAATTTGTGAGCACCCATGAGCGACACAGTTTTCGGCAAGATTATTCGCAGGGAGATCCCTGCACAAATCGTTTACGAAGACGATAGAGCCCTGGCCTTCAAAGATATTGCCCCCCAAGCCCCTGTCCACATTTTGGTGGTGCCCAAAGAGCCCATCCCCGGCATTTCCCAGGCCAAGCCCGAACATGAGGCATTGCTGGGACATCTCCTGCTGACCGCTCAGCGGGTGGCTGCCGAGGCAGGTTTAAATAAAGGCTACCGATTGGTGATCAACGAAGGAGAAGACGGCGGGCAAACCGTCTTTCATCTCCACATTCACGTTCTGGGCGGTCGGGGGATGGGCTGGCCCCCAGGTTGAGCGATGGTTTTTCCCACCCATTGGAGCCTCTGCAGGTACAATCCTGTCATTACTGAGGATAAACGGCGGGCGGGGTCTGGGATCGATGGAGTGGCACGTAACCGATGCAGAGAGTTTGATGATCATCGACCAGGAGGTGGGCAAGCACGAGCTTTCTCCTGCTGAGTATGAGGTGGTTCGTCGGGTTATTTATGCTACTGCCGACTTTGAGTACTTGAACCTCATCCGTTTTGGTAACGAAGCCTTACAGGCTGGGGCGGCGGCCTTGGCAGCGCGTACCACCATTGTGGTCGATGAGCCGATGGTACAGGTGGGCATTGCCTGGGCTGTTCAGAACACCTTTTCCAACCCCATCTACTGCGGCAGCGAAGCGATTACCCGTCCCCAAAGGGACAAGACCCGCTCCGCTTGGGGCTTGGAAACCCTGGCCCAACGCTACCCTGAGGCGATCTTTGTGATTGGCCAATCCCAGACTGCCCTCTCCACCTTGGTGCAGCTGATTAGAAAGAAGGAGGTGGCCCCTGCTCTGGTCATCGCCACGCCGGCTGGGTTTGTGAACGTGGTGCAAGCCAAGCAGGAGCTAGCCGATTCCATGGTGCCCCACATCCGCACTGAGGGACGCAAAGGAGGCCCGGCAGTGGCTGCAGCGGTGTTGGATGGCCTGCTGGACTTGGCTTGGCACGCCTATGTACGGGTCAGCAGCGCAGACTATCCTGGCAAATCCGCCGTTTCTTGACATGCTCCTTGCTCTACTGGCTGGCTAAGCCAAGGCAAACTGCGCAGCGGTAGAGCAGGGCTTTAGACTCCATTTCTAGAGTAGGTCTGCTGATCTGATCGAGATCACTCAACTGGGGGGATCCCGATCACCCGGCCTTCAAGGCGGCATCGACAAGATGGGAGCTGCGCTCTCAGTCCTGCCTCTTCAGAAAATGGCCTGAGAAGCGGCTGGGTTGAGCTTATGGAGGGATCTTCCCGTGCGGCGTGCCATCTTCTTTTGCTGGAGCGGCTGCCTTCTGGCCTTGTTTTTTGCGCCGGGGGCTTGGGCACAAGCTGAGCCATGTCCGGCGGTTGCCCTTCTGCCCTCTTCACTGCAGTTGTCAGAGGTGTCAGCACCTGCCTCTGCCCTCTCGACAACCCAGATGGACAAGGCAGGGATCCAAGTCAGCCCCTACCAGCGCTGGCGACAGAGGTATGCCCCCTCGGATCCCTTTTCCTCAGGTTTGAACAACGTCCCTTATCGGCCAGCCCAGCAGGGATCCCAAAGGATTCAACAGGGAACAGAGGGGCTGCCCTTAGGGCCTGCGACCCGCCAAGGGGAACAGCTGGAGCAGAGCGGGATCCGCCTGGGAGAAGACAGCCCCTTCTTCCTACATCCCGATGGCTTGGTCTATCGGCAGTCCTATTGAATTTGTGAGTCTGTTCGCTACAGGGATCCCAGCTTCCCCAGGGAGAAGGGCTGGGAGTGAGAAATTATCTCTCACTTCTCTCTTCTCACTGCTCACTATCAGTATTAGTAATGATTCCCTACCTTGCGGTGGTGGATGGCGGTGAGGCCCTCTGGGCTGGAGACCCGACCAGCTTCTAGGGTGCTGTACACCACCCAGTGATCGCTGGTTTCCAGGCGGCTCACCACGCGGCACTCCAGGTAGGCCAAAGCATCGGCCAAGATGGGGGATCCGTTGGCAGCAGGGTAGGTCTTGATCCCGGCAAAGCGGTCGGCTCCCGGTGGAAATCGCTTCAGGAAGTGGCGCATCAAGGGTTGGTAATGGCCTTCTTGCAGCACATTTAACACGAAGGTATCTCCCACCTGCAGGAAGGATTCGATGGCCCGATCCTTGGCCACCGCAATGCTGATCCCTGGCGGATCGGTGCTGGCTTGGGCTACCCAGGAGGCGAGCATAGCGCTGGTGGCTTGCCCTTTGCGGGCAGTGATGATGTAGAGGCCATTGCTAATGCGGCCCAGGGCGCGATCCAGGTCGGCATCCAAGGCTTTCATCTGCTGAATGCTGCGATCCCGGGTCAGCCACTGCCCCAGGTCGGTACCTGCTTCTTCGGCCAGTTGCAGCAGGGCCTCGCCAGCAGGCTGCTTGAGCAGAATGGGGGCAAACACCTCTTTGGCGCCGATTTCTTGCAGGGTGTTGCGGCAGAGGTACACCGACTCATCATCTTCGCCGCCCGACTCAAACAGACCAAAGCCTTGCTTGCTGTGGGCAGAGGCCAAAAGGGTTTTCAGCAGCACTTGAGTGGTGGCGGCCTCAGGCCCTGATTGGGGCGGCATGCCTATCACCACACCGGCGGCCAAGCTCATCAGCTCCCGCACCTCGTGGGCATCCACCAGCCGCAAATCTGCCAGCTCCACCTGGATGCCGGTTTTTTGGATCCCGCGGGCAATGGCTTGAGCCAAGGTTTCCGCCTGGCCATAGCCGGACAGGTAGAACACTGCCACCAGGCGCTCGGCTTTGGCCTGCTCCAGGCTCCAGGTGCGGTAGTGCTCCACCCAGTCGGACAGGTGATGGCGCAGCAGGGGGCCGTGGCCGGTAGCAATGGCAGCGATGGGAGGCAAGGCTTCCATGCGTTTCAGGGCAGACAACACCGAGCGGGCGTTGGGCCCCATGAGGCAGTCGTAGTAGAGCTTGAAGTCGGCCTGCAACAGGTGGGGATGTTCGTCCCAGGCGAAATCGTCGCAGTAGTGCATCCCAAACACGTCGCAGGTGTAAAGGATCTGGGTGCCGTGGTCGTAGGTAAGGATGGTGTCGGGCCAGTGCAAGTTGGGGGCAGAGATAAATTCCAGGACATGCCCCTTGCCCAGATCCAAGCGATCTCCCTGTTTCACCACCAGCCGCTGGAAGGGCCGATGCACCAGATCTTCCAGAAATTGCACCGCCACCTTGGAGGCCACCACCGTCATCTGGGGCGCCAGCTCCAGCAGATCCCCAACCAGGCCGCTGTGATCTGGCTCGGTGTGGCTGACCACCAGGTAGTCGATCTGGGCAGGATCTAGGATCCCTTGCAGGCAATCCAGGTACAACTGGCGAAACTTCTCGTGGGAGGTGTCGATGAGGGCCACCTTCTCGCCGCAAATCAAAAAGGAGTTGTAGGTGGTGCCGTTTTCCAGAGCAAATTCGATATCAAATCGATCCCGATCCCAATCTTGGGAGCGAATGGCAAGGGTGTCGGCCCCGATGGGCAGAGTTTGCAGCGTCAGATGGGGCTGGGCCAGGCGAGGTGCGACTTGAGGTGCAACTGCAGTGGTGGCCATGTTCTCTCCCTAACTTTAAGTCGGGTCACAATCCTGATCTCAATGTAACTGAATGTTTATGTTGACGGCGGATGAAGATGAGCTATGCAGGTTTGGAAATCCTTATGGAATGCTTTTAGGGATCTCTGGGTTCCTGACTATCGAAGGGGTTGGGGCTTAGAACTGCAGCAAATTGGGCCAGGGTGTGGCGCAACTGATCCAGGTTTTGGCCGGTGGCGGCGGAAACAAACAGGGCTTTGGGGTAGAGCAGGCGGACGTCTTCCACCCATTCGGGATCCAGGCGGTCGATTTTGTTAAACACCAGTTGCCGGGGGCCGGTGGCCAAGGGCATCTCGTCCAGCAATGTTTCCACCGCCTCGATTTGCCCCTCCCAGTTGGGGTGGGAGAGATCCACCACATGTAGTAGGGCATCGGCTTCCGTCACCTCTTCCAGGGTGGCTTGAAAGGCATCCACCAGTTGGTCTGGCAATTCGGTTAGAAATCCCACCGTGTCGGTCAACAGCACCGCCTGCTGGTCGGGCAGATCCAGCCGCCGCGTGGTGGGATCCAAGGTGGCAAAGAGCTGGTCGGCGGCGTACACCTCAGCATGGGTGAGGGCGTTGAGAAGGCTGGACTTGCCGGCGTTGGTGTAGCCCACCAGGGCCACCACAGGAATTTGGGATGCCTCGCGCCGTTGGCGCAGCCGCTGGCGGTGGCGGCGCAGCTCTTCCACCTCTTGCCGCAGCTTGCTGATGCGCCGCTGGATGGCCCGCCGCTCCATTTCCAGTTGGGTTTCCCCCGGGCCCCGAGTACCGATCCCACCCCCCAGCCGCGACATGGTGCGCCCTCGACCGGCCAGGCGAGGCAGCAAATACTGCAGTTGCGCCAGCTCCACCTGCAATTTTCCGGCCCGGGTTCTGGCCCGCTGGGCAAAAATATCCAGGATCACCTCGCTGCGATCCACCACCCGCACCCCCACCGCCTCTTCCAAGGTGCGCACCTGGCTGGGGGTGAGTTCCCGGTCGAACACCACCAAGTTAGCGCCCAGATCCTGGACCAGCAGAGCCAGCTCTTGCACCTTACCGGATCCGATTACCGTGGCCGAATTGGGGCCTTCCCGCCTCTGCCAGAGGGCTTGCAGCACCTGTCCGCCGGCACTCTCCACCAGGCGGCTCAGCTCCGCCAACCCATCCATGAGATCCTCGTAGCTCTGCCCGGACTCCTGCAGCCCCACCAGGATGGCCCGATCCTGATCCAGATCCACCTGGCGGGCGGTCAACTGGCGCCGAAACCCATCCTCCAGCTCCGCCACCAGCTCCTGCAGATCCTGTTCTGCCAGGATCCCCAAAGGCAAAGGCTCAGAAACCTGCCAACGGCGCTCTCCCTCCGGCAGCAGATGGGCCAGATAGGCCCGGTGAACAAAGCCCGTAGCCGCTCCTCCCCGGCGTCGGTGCCCTCCTGACTTGGACACGGAAAGGGTGATGAGGGCATCCAAACGCTGCAAAGCCATGGCCGTCAGCGCTTTTTGACCGGGGCCCCCCTCCCCCATTTGGGTGGTGATGCAGCGGATCCCGGATAGGCGCTCGGCCCCCTGGCGGGGCAATTCCCAAGCGGGAATCTGGGTTTCAAAAGGGGATCCCACCCCTACGCGGATTACCTGGCCGCGCCGGTTGAGGTAAACGCTGATGGGCCGGCCTTCCAACTCTTGGGTCAGGGATCCCAGCCGTTGGGCAAACTCCACCGTCACCAGGCGGTTGGGGGGTAGGCGCAGTTGGTAAAGCCGTTGCAGTTGCTTTTGTTGGTGGGGCTTTAACCCTTTGGCCTGTTCGCGAAAGCCTCGCGTAGCGATAGCAGAGCTGAAGCGGGGGTCGGTCTGATGGCGAGAGGTGCTAGCCCTGGGCATAGGGACGGGGAAAGGCCCAAAAACAAGCTTTCATCTACCATACACGCTAGCTGCCCGCAGGAACTTGGGATCCAAAAGCAACGGCGGCAAACACTGGCCCAGTGTTGCGGGGGCAACAGTACGGCGATGTCATCAGCAACGGGTGCAACATTCAAACCAAGGTCATTCCCGAACAAAAGTAGGCGGAATACTTCCATGACCCAACAGAGGTACGCATGGGGCAGCCAAACCCAGACGATCACAGGCTTCCTGCTCGCCCATCATCTGCTCAAGGTCAACCCCAAAGATGTCAATGTGTTGGATCTGCCCAAGCGGGGATCCCTGTATTGAGCTTGCTGTCGGTGAGAGAGTTTCCAAATCGGTTGGGCAGTCAGGGATCCCTTTCGCTCCGTGTTGCCGGAATCCTGCTGCAACTCGGAGTAGCTGCATAAATCGGAAAAATCCGTAGTGCCAGCTCTTAGTTATCATAGATGCACGATTTCAACATCACCCCATTTTCTGCGCAAATATTCAGCAACCAGCCTACGATGACAGTGCTCAGGTGTAGCTTCACTACAAAGCAGACATCCTCCATCGAGAATACTTTTATCCACTTGATCTTCAATGCGACGCTCGGCCATCAGCGACAAAAACTGTCTCTCGTAGTTAGACCATTCACCACTGGCTTTGTAAGCATCGAGAATCTCTTGAGTTGGTGCAAGTTCCGGCAAATGAACATATCCAAGCTTGCAGATCTCGTGAAGAAAAAACTCTAGATCCCTCTTTTTCGTGAATCCCGCCAGTTGCGAGGTGTTATTAAGTCGAGTATCAACAACTCGAACCAGACCAGGCTGTTTTAAGCGATTAAAAAATTGCTCTGCACTTTTCTTCGTAAACCCTATCGTAAATATCTTCATGGCCTCGCGCTCCGCTCATCATTTTTTGACATTTTCTCATCTCGATAGGCGACACGCCTGCCTTGAATGAGATAGGCTTCGGCTATAAACTCTTCCCGACTTCTAAACAAGTCCCCCTCTGGAAGTTTGCAAAGGGCAAGAAGACGAGATTCTAGAGCCTCATGAGTCTCCAAAGAGCCATTGGCCAAGATGTGGTTGACCGGAATCCCACTTTGAAAAAGTTTACGCGCCACCAGCAACGATCTATGACATTCAATAGGGTCTTTCTCAGCACACATCAGTGCGATCCGATACCGACTAGAACCTTGGATCAGACGGTCGATCCCTTCGAGGAAGGCTGGCTCATTTGCCAGTCGTTCATACTGAATCCTACCCTGATCATAGCAGCTCGGATTTTCGCTACGTCCTCCCAATTCTTTGCCCAGAAAGACGTAAGCAATACCTGCTGCCGCTAAAGCACTTTTCAACTTTTCTTGTGAATATTGAGGGACGTAAAGGCTATATGGACGTGAGCGAACGTCGCCAATACCGGTGATGTTGTACTGGCGCAGTAAGTCTATGAAAAAATCAATCTCGTGGTTTGAGTGACCAATCGTGTAGATCTCTGATTTCATATGAGTCGACCTGAGTAGAGAACAGCCGCTATCAGCTTGTAGTAATAGCCCAAGTAGGGATCGCTAAGGCTAACACACAGCACCGGATCGGGGATGTCATATTGACCGTCTTCGCCCATTAGGAAATCCCGTTCAATCACAGGATCGGTAACATCCATGCAGTATTTTACTCCCTTGTATACAAACTCGCCGCGTACTCTACGCTTAGAATTCGGGTATCCTGGTGCTTTGTAACCAACCAACAGACGCAAATGCTCGACCGGTACAAGGTAAAGAGAAACTCCGCTTTCTCGCCCGACACTTAACCGGTTGTTCCACCCAGCATAGCTGCTCTCGCCAGTGCCCCAGAGATTCTCAGGGTTGTCTAGCCAACTGTTGATATCCTCCCAAGGCAGGTGGCCAACTTTTTTCCAGCGGTGCTTTGGATTGATAACGTGGTTCTCCCTCTGGTGAGGTAGTGGCTGAGGTGTATCACAAGAGACACAGAGAATATCAAGAAGTTCTGGGTCGCCACCGCTCTCGTAGTACCTCTCATGTTCAGAGACCTCATGTGACGGGCGGCTGCTGACAGGACGCACCCATTCTCCTGGCTCTCCGTTCTGCCATTCCTTGCCGGCAATACAGCGACCGGCCATTTTTCTGGAGTTGGCGAAACAGACAATCGTCTTGACGTAAGACATACAGGCTTCTGGGGCAAGGGCAAAGGCTCAATGGGAGTAATTTTCGGCTTCTTGAAAGTCCAGTAGTCAAATCCGTTCTTCAGGGCGAAAGGGGATCAAAAGGGCGCGGGGCGCTTTGGCATGGCGAGAGACCAAAATCAACGCCACAATACTGAGCAGATAGGGCAACATTAAGAAAAACTGATAGGGGATCCGGCTACCCCAAAGCTGCTGAAGGCGCAATTGCAAAGCATCAAACCCGGCAAACAGCAACGCTCCTCCTAAGGCTCGCCAGGGATCCCAAGCGGCAAAAACCACCAGAGCAATGCAAATCCACCCCCGCCCATTGACGATATTGAAGAAAAACGCATCGAACGCAGAGAGGGTTAAAAAAGCACCGGCCACGGCCATAAGAGCGCTGCCCACCATCACCGCTCCGGTACGAACGGCATAGACCGGGATCCCCTGGGAAGCGGCAGCCTGGGGATTTTCTCCAACCATGCGCACGGCCAGGCCCAGCGGAGTTCGGTAGAGGATGTAGGCCATGAGGGGCACCAGGAGAAGGCTGAGGTAGGTGAGGGGCGGCTGGGTAAACAGGGTTTCTCCCAGAAAGGGCAGGCTGGAGAGACCGGGGATCGGCCAAGGACTGAAGGGGACGATTTTGGGGGGAGAGGTGACCTGGGGCAGGGCCATGCGATAAACAAAATAAGCAGCATTGATGGTCAAGAGGGTAATGCCAATGCCGGTGACGTGCTGGGAAACCCCAAGGCGGACGGTCAACAGGCTGTGAATCAAGCCCACACCTGCACCGAGGACGGCAGCAAAGGCTACGCCCCACCACAATCCGGATCCCTGATAGACCACCAGCCAACCGGTCATGGCCCCCAGGGTCATGATCCCTTCGATGCCCAAATTGAGAACGCCGGCCCGCTCACAGAGGACTTCGCCCAAAGTGCCAAAGAGCAAGGGAGTGGCAATGCGCAGGGTGGCCACCCAAAAGCTGGTGGTGCTGATTAAGCTGATTAGACTCAGGAGTGCAGACACGGGTGCTCAGTCCCAGCGCAGACGATAACGGGCCAATCCCATGCAGACCAACATCCACAGCAGGGCAGCAGCAACAATGACATCGGCAAGATAGGTGGGAACGCCCAAGCTACGCCCCATGGTATCGGCTCCCACATAAACCCCGGCAATGAAAACTGCGGCCCCCACCACTCCCAAGGGATGCAGTTGGGCCAACAGGGCAACAACAATGCCGGTGTAGCCAAAGCCCGGGGATAAATCCAAGGTGAGATAGCCCTTGAGCCCGAGAAGTTCACAAGCTCCCGCCAAGCCTGCCAGCCCCCCTCCCAGCAGTGAGGTATACAAAATAACTCCCTGGACTGGGATGCCGAGAAACCTGGCCGCTTCCGGGTTCGCGCCTACGGCTCGCATTTCTAGGCCCCAAACGGTGAACCGCTCTATGGCCCACACCCCCAGGGCAGCGAGCAGGGCAATGATCAAACCGGCATGGAGACGACTGCGGGGGATCAGCCGCGGCAGTAGGGCAGCATCCACAAGGGCACGACCTTGGGGCCAACCCAGAGCCAGAGGATCTTTGAGGGGGCCTTCCAGGAGATAGCTAATCCCGAGAAGAATGACAAAATTGAGCAGCAAGGTGGTCACCACTTCGTCCACCTGGAACTGGGTCTTGAGCCAGGCCGGGATCCACAGCAGCAGCCCTCCAGCAATCCAGCCCGCCAGCAGCAGCACCAACACCAACCATGGGCGCGGCAGCAAAAGCCCACCGGTGCCCAAGAGGCTGGCAACCAGAGCCCCGCCATAAAACTGGCCTTCTGCACCGATGTTCCACAACTTAGCCCGAAAACACACCGCCACCGCCAATCCCGTCAGGATCAGGGGAACGGCCCGAGTCAAGGTCTCGCTTAGGGCAAAGGGGGATCCCACCGCTCCCCGCAGCAAAGCTCCATAGGCTGCCAAAACTGGGGATCCCGTCCACAGGATCAGCAGGCTGCAGGAGAGGAAAGCCAGGACAATGGCTGCCATCGGCGCGCTCAGGATCAGCCAAAGGGGCACCGTGGAACGGGGTTCAACACGCATCAGCCACCTCCTGCCCGGCCATACGCAACCCCAAGGCGGTCACCGTTGTGGTTTGGGTCGGGACTGCCGAGGAAAGCCGACCGCGATAGAGCACCGCCACTCGATCCGCTAAACTCAGCAATTCATCCAGGTCTTCGGAAATGAGCAGGATCCCGGCTCCAGCCCGGGCTGCTGCCAGAAGTTGGGCATGCACATAGGCCACAGCCCCCAGATCCAGTCCCCGCGTCGGTTGGTGAGCCACAATCACCTGGGGATCCCGACACAGCTCCCGCGAGAGGATCACTTTTTGCATATTTCCGCCGGACAGCAGTTGCACTGGCATCTGGAGCGCCTGCCGCGGATCCCCACTCTGGAGTCCCCGCACGTCGTAGGTCTGTAGCCAGGTGTGGGCCTGCTGATAGATTTGGCGGTGACGCAGGATCCCCCACCGCGAGAATTCGGGATCCCGATAGCGCTCGATCACCCAATTCTCCCACAGGCTAAGGGAACCAATCAGCCCAGTTTTGTGGCGGTCTTCTGGGATCCGGGCCATGCCTTGCCGCACCATCTCAGCAGGAGAGATCAGCCGCAGGACTCGGCCATGCAGATGGAGATGACCTTGGTGGGGCCGGATCACCCCACAGACCAGATCTGCCAGAACGGCCTGCCCATTGCCCGCCACCCCGGCAATACCCACGATTTCGTGACGCCGCACCGTCAGAGAAACCTGCTCCAGATGCTGCTGCCCTGCCCGACAGGAGACCTGCTGCAGCTCCAGGATCGTCTCCCCAACAGACAAGGGCGCTTTGACCACCGCCGCCAACCGCTGCCCCACCATCGCTTCCGCCAGAGTTGTGGGATGGATCTCAGCCGTCTTGCCCGCCATCACCACCCGCCCTGAGCGCAGCACCATCACCCGGTCACTGATGCGCATCACCTCCTGGAGCTTGTGGGAAATCAGCAGGATCCCCAGCCCGCGACCGGCCATCTGCCGTAGGGTGTGAAAAAACGGCTCAATTTCCGGTGGGGTCAACACCGCCGTAGGCTCATCCAAAATCAGGATCCGCGCCCCTCGATACAGCACCTTGAGGATCTCCACCCGCTGCCGCTCCCCTAAGGTCAGGGATCCCACCAGGGCCTCGGGATCCACGGCCAACCCCAATTCCTCGGCCAGCTTTTGGATGCGCCGCCGTCCCTCTCGCCGCCGAGACCACAGGTGCCACAGGGGCTGAGTGCCCAGAAGAATGTTGTCCAGCACCGACAGATTATCGGCCAAGACCACATGCTGATGCACCATGCCTATCCCTGCCGCCAGGGCAGCCGCCGGGGATCCCAGCTTGAGGGGCCGACCAAACACCCACACCTGACCCTGATCGGGAACATAGTGCCCAAACAGGATGTTCATCAGTGTCGTTTTGCCCGCCCCATTTTCCCCCAAGATGGCCAGAATCTCCCCGGCCCGCAGCTCAAGATCAATCTGGTCGTTGGCCAGCAGAGCGCCAAAGCGCTTGGTGATGCCCACCACCTTCAGAGCCAAAGGCGCGTCAGAGGGTGGACTTGGGTTCGCTGTCATCGATGGCTACAACAAAAGACCCTGCCAGAATCTCTGCCTGCCTCTGCATCACCTTAGCTTTCAGTTCAGCCGGAACCTTGTCGGCGAAGGTTCCCCAGTCGGAGAGGCTGGATCCCCCATATTTCATCATGCTGTAGATCCCGTAGTCCTCTGCCTTAAACTCTCCGGCCTTCACCGCGGCAATGGCTCTGTCGATGGTGGGTTCCATGTGCCACAGGGCGCTGACCACCACCGTTTCTGGGTAGTCCGGCTGGGTATCAATCACATTGCCAATGGCCAACATCTTCCGCTCCTTAGCAGCATCAGAGACCCCAAAGCGCTCCGCATAGAGAATATCCGCCCCGGCATCAATTTGGGCAAAAGCCGCCTCTTTGGCTTTGGGGGGATCAAACCAACTGCCGATAAAGGTGACCAAAAACTTCACCTCCGGCTGCAGTTCCCTCGCCCCTGCCATAAAAGCATTCATGAGGCGGTTCACCTCTGGAATGGGATAGCCCCCCACCATGCCGATAATTTTGGAGCGCGTCAGCCCCCCGGCCACCATTCCCGTCAGATAGGAAGGCTCGTGGATGTAGTTGTCAAACACGGCAAAATTGCTCAGGGCAGGATCCGGCTTGAGGCTGGATCCCATCAAGAAGCTGACCTTAGGATAGTCTTTGGCCACCTCCCGCGCTTCCCGCTCCACCCCGAAGACCTCACCCACCAGCAGTTGGACGCCGCTCTCGGCATACTGACGCAGCACCCGTGGGTAGTCGGTGTTGGAAACTGACTCCGACCAGGTATAGTCAATATCCCCCCGCTCCTGGGCAGCCATCAACGCTTTATGGATCCGGCTCACCCACTGCTGCTCAATGGGAACCGTATAAACCCCGGCCACCTTCAGCTTGGTTCCTTGAGCCACCGCGGCATCGCGAACCAACCAGCGGCTCCCCATCAAGCCAGCCACGAAAGCCCCAGAACGCAGGCAGAAGTCCCGCCGGGAGAGTTCTAAACGTGCCATAGTCGCTTCTGTTGAGGTTACTTCGAGATCGGGTTACTGCTCGGCTTATCCTAAGGGGGAGATCCCTGAAAATATGTATCCTGAAATACAATTTTTTGAGAAGGAGCTTGTTTGTAATGGACAACGAAGTTTCGCTGACGGTTGGAATGGATGTAAGGGCCAAGTCCTCTCAAATCAGCTCTCGATAGATTATCCCTCTGACTACTTGGTTGATATCTTGCACAACCGGATGCTGTTGGGGACTACAGCCCTCTTTTATAAAGTGAGCAATAACCCAATCAACTGGTTTCCTAAATTCGGGCTTTGAGGTAATTTAAGACATCTTTATCTGATTTGGCCTATCATTCAGTCAACTGTAGTTGCTTCTTTCCATCCTAAGTTCAAACAAATAGCCACAACATATGGATCTCATTTTGCGCCGGGCCAATTTGCCGGATGGCCGCAAGGGAATCGATATCGGTATCCAGGGGGATCGCATTGTGGCTCTGGAAAGCAACTTACAAGCCACTGCCCCCCAAGAAATTGATGTCAGCAACCGCTTGGTGTCGCCCCCCTTCGTGGATGCCCACTTTCACATGGATGCCACCCTCACCTATGGGATCCCGCGCGTCAACCAGTCGGGCACCTTGCTAGAAGGGATCGCCCTCTGGGGGGAGTTGAAGCCGCTGTTGACCCCCGAGGCAGTCATAGAGAGGGCCTTGACCTATTGCGACTGGGCAGTGGCGCGTGGGATCCTGGCCATCCGCACCCATGTGGATGTGTGCGATCCCAACCTGTTGGCGGTGCGGGCGCTGCTGGAAGTCAAGCAAAAAGTGGCTCCCTACTTGGATTTGCAACTGGTGGCTTTTCCCCAGGATGGCTACTATCGCTCGCCAGGGGCGGTGCAGCTCCTGGAGAAGGCTCTGGATTTGGGGGTAGAGGTGGTGGGCGGAATCCCCCACTTCGAGCGGACGATGGCCGAAGGGACGGCTTCGGTGCGGGCCCTATGTGAAATTGCAGCAGCGCGGGGTCTGCGGGTGGATCTGCACTGCGACGAGACCGACGATCCGCTTTCGCGCCATGTGGAAACCTTGGCCTACGAAACGCTGCGGCTGGGCTTGCAGGGGCGGGTAGCCGGATCCCATCTAACTTCCATGCACTCGATGGACAACTACTACGTCAGCAAACTGATCCCCCTGATGGCCGAGGCAGAGCTGGGGGTGATCGCCAACCCGCTGGTCAATATGGTCATCCAAGGTCGCCACGATACCTACCCCAAGCGACGGGGGCTGACCCGGGTGCCCGAGCTGATGGCCGCAGGCTTGACGGTGGCCTTTGGTCATGACTGTGTGATGGATCCCTGGTACCCTTTGGGCAGCGGCAACATGCTGGAGGTGGCCCACATGGCCATCCACGCCGCCCACCTGACAGGCTATGAGCAGATGCGCCAGTGTTTCTTGGCGGTTACGGAGAATCCGGCCCGCATTCTGGGGTTGGAAGGCTACGGCCTAGAACCCGGTTGCTATGCCGATCTGGTGGTGCTCCAGGCCGCCGATGCCGTCGAAGCCATTCGCCTGAAACCAGCTTGCCTGTATGTCTTCCGCCGGGGCCGGCTGATCGCCCAAACCCCGCCTGTGGTTGCCCAGCTCCATTTGCCTGAGCGCCCCACCCAGGTGGAGTTCAGCCGCCAGCTTTGGACCTCATCGGCGCACGGTACCGCTGAAGCCGCTGGCCTTGAATTGCTCCAGGGTTAGGGGCAGGGGGCTGGTTATGGGCACCGAGATGCGAATTGAAAAAGGGCTCTCGCCGGGAGGAACTTCTGCAATGGCCCCCAGGCGGGTACGCTCCGGCAGAACCTCGTTGCCGTTGGCATCGTAAAGCCGACCGAAGACATCCGCGTTCAGCAGGGTATTTTTGGAGCGGTTGACCACTGTGCCTTCGACGAACAGGCACCTGGCCGGTATGGGGTTGCCGTTGCTGGTCACCAGGTTGGTGTATTCGGGGGTATCGGGACAGGGGGTGACGTGGAGATCCTTCAGTTGCAGGGGGATCGCCCCAAAGCCCATCAAGAGCACCGCCAATGCCACACAGCCAAAGCTCATGCAGACAAGACGCAGCTTTTGGGTTAGCCACTGCGCCGGCTTCCAAACTTGGCTCATCGTTTTTCCTCCAAGGCCCACCCTCTTTAGTCTAGGGGATCCCCGTCTCGTAGAACCTCTCCTCGGTTTGGATCCCATCCAGGCGCTGATCCCAAGGATCCTGAGGTAGAGGCTGCTCCAGTAGGCAGGCTTGGGGGACAATGCCCCACTTGGGCACACTGGGATCCGGCAAAGCGGCCAAAAAGCGGTCGTAATAGCCGCCGCCATAGCCCAAACGCCTTCCCCAACGATCGCAGGCCAGGGCAGGCACCAGGATCAAATCCGCCTTGCCAGGGTCGATAACTGTGCTGCCGGGAGAAGGCTCCAGCAAGCCCCAGCAGTTGGGGACAAGCTCAGCCGGCTGGTAGCGGTGCCACTGCATTTGCCGCCGCGGCAGACAACGGGGGATCCCCCACTGCTTCTCTGGAAAAAGGGCAAACAGGGATCCCAGATCTACCTCGGAGCCAAAAGCTACGTAAGCCAGGATGGTTTTGGCAGCCAAGAGCTGGGGGCAAGAAGCCAAGTGAGCCACTACCTTTTGACTGATAAGGGATCTGTCCAACCCCTGCCGCACCTGGCGAAAATGCTGGCGCAGGCGAGCTTTTTCTAGGGCAGGATCTGCTGCTAGAGAACTGGGCCGCCAAGAAGAAGACAGTTCCGGGGAAGGGAGTTCCTGCACAAGCCCAATGCCGCCTGGATATTCGGTCTCTGCGAGATCTGAATCTACTGGATGGCCAGGAGCTCCACTTCAAAATCCAAGGTGGCATTGGGGGGGATCACCCCGCCTGCCCCGCGGCTGCCATAGGCCAACTCCGGCGGAATGCGCAAGTAGCGCTTGCCCCCCACCCGCATGGTGGCCAGCCCTTCCTCCCAGCCACGGATCACCTGCCCTACTCCGTAGGTGAAGATAAAAGGCTGATTGCGCCTGTAGGAGCTATCGAAGATGGTGCCATCCTGTAGCTTGCCCACGTAGTTGACCACCACCGTTTGCCCCGGCTGAGGCGAAGGCCCACTGCCTTGAGCAATATCGTAGTATTGCAATCCCGACTCGGTGGTGATGAAGTCCTTGGCTGGGGATTGCACGCTCACCACCGGATTGTCTTTGGCCCGCGATAGAGCTATGGTCGGCTGGCCGCCCCACACCCCAAGCCACAGCAAGCCCAGCACCAACAGCAGCACCCGTTTCATCGTTGGCATCCCCCCGCTGCCGACTTTTGGCTTTCCTTTATCAATCTTAGGGGATCCCGTCAGGCTTTCAGTTCGGCAAATTCGATAATCTGACCCTGGTGATCCCGCACCCAAAAGACGAAGGGCTTCTCGGAGCGAATGCTGTTGCGGATCCCTTGTTTGTTGATTCGCTTCAGAAGGGCCTTAAGGGACTCCCGCTCATAGCTGACATGGCGATAGCGAACGCCGCTGCTGCGGCCCGCTGCCGGTACAGTCCCGTAAGCAGAAGCAGATGAGGAGCTAGGCCTAGAGGCGTTGCCGTAGGAACCGGACCCCGCATAGGGATCTGTAGAGCCAGGGATCACGTGCAATTGAACATTGTCGGAGAGTTGGTACCAAAGTCCGGGGGTATCCAATTGGGTGGGCCCAGAGGTGGGACGGGCTTTGGCATCGAAGCGGGGACTGAGGCCAATATCCCCTGGAAAGTAAGCGGATCCTAGGCTGTAGCCGACCATGCTTTGCTCGTAGCCGTAGTAGTACTGCAGGGGCAGCTCCGCTTCCGGCAGTTTCAACACCTTCTCGTAAAACCCTCTGGCCTGCTCCAAGTCCGGCACGATGATGGTGTGGACGCGGGGAGCGCCGCTTAAGAATGTCCACATGGCCCCCCCATAGGCCGATAGCAGCAAAAACATCAGCCCCTTCGTGGAGAGCAAAACCTCCAGGGGGATTAGGGGCAGCATCAGTCCAGGTGGGATGACCATCGGCACTTGTCCCTTCGCGGGTGGCTCTATGTCCAGTATAGGATCCGGGGAGAATCCTGGCCTTGGCCCACGCTCGATGAAGCTTGCTCTGTTTGCCCCCAGCCCGCGCGCCCGCCGGTTGGCCAACTCTCTGATCCCGCTCTTGGGCAAGGAGGTGAGCTGCTGGAGCAAAGCTGACCCGCAGGGGCTGCCCTCCCCCTGGCAGGCTTACGGGGATCCCAAGGATCCCACAGCGCCAGGCTCTCTAGCAGAAGCCGTTGCCCAAACCTGGCCCCAGGTGCAGGGCTGTCTCTTCATCTTGGCCGCAGGGTCGGTGGTGCGGCTCATTGCCCCCCTCTTGCAGGACAAGCAGCGGGATCCAGCGGTGGTGGTGGTGGACGAAGCCGGTCGCTGGGCTATTAGCCTGTGCGGGGGACATGTGGGGGGGGCCGATGCCCTGGCGCGGCAGGTGGCCGCTACCTTGGGAGCCCAGCCGGTTCTCACCTCTGCTTCCGAGGGGCTGGGGATCCCGCCTTTGGATTTGCTGGGGGATCCCTACGGCTGGCGGCGGGGCGCTGGAGATTGGAACGGGGTGGCAGCCGCCTTGACGCGGGGAGAGCCGGTGGCCGTTCACCAGACCTGCGGCACGCGGCTTTGGCGACAAGCTTGGCCGGCAGATCATCCCCTAGTGGCCTCCTCTCCTCCCCATCCCGTTGCCCAGATCTGGATTGGGGAATACCTCTCCCCTGCCACGGGGATCCCAACCGTGCACTGGCATCCGCGGGTGCTCTGGGTGGGGGTGGGCTGCGAGCGGGGCACCACCCGCGCTTGGCTAGAGGGATCCCTGCGCCGCCTGTTGCAGGCCCAGGGGCTGGCGTTCGAGGCCATTGCCGGCCTGGCCACCCTAGAGCTCAAGCAAGACGAGCCGGGTCTTTTGGAGCTGGCTCAGGCCCACGGCTGGCCCATTGAGTTTTTCCCGGCAGAGGCTTTGGCTGGGATCCCAGTGCCCCACCCTTCGGAGGCGGTGCGGCAGGCGGTGGGCACCCCCTCGGTAGCGGAGGCGGCTGCCCTCTTGGCAGCTCAGACTTGTCAGACTTGGGGAAGAGGTGACAAGGTTCCTGAGAGGCCATCCTGTGTTGCGGAGAAGGTAGAGCCCTTTGGGGGAGCAACCCTCCTCTGCCCCAAGCAGGTCTTCACCTCGAAAACCGAAGGGGCCTGTACCCTGGCCATTGCCCGCGCGGCGCAGGAGTATTCCCCTCGCAGCGGCCACCTCTGGCTCATCGGCACTGGTCCTGGGGATCTGGGTCAATTGACTTTGGCTGCCCGTATGGCTTTAACTCAGGCCGATGTGGTTGTTGGCTACCAGCTTTATCTGGATCTGGTGGATCCCCTTTTGCACCCCGGCCAAATCCGGGAGGCCTCTCCCATTACCCAAGAGCTGCAGCGAGCCGAACGGGCGATTGCTTGGGCGCAGCAGGGGCTGAAGGTGGCGGTGATTTCTTCGGGGGATGCGGGCATTTACGGCATGGCGGGGCTAGTGTTGGAGTGCTTGGCCCGCTCTGGCTGGGATGGGATCCGCCC
This sequence comes from Synechococcus sp. R55.4, assembly GCF_047461935.1. NCBI lineage: Bacteria > Bacillati > Cyanobacteriota > Cyanophyceae > Synechococcales > Synechococcaceae > Synechococcus > Synechococcus sp. R55.4. The sequence continues at coordinate 27,335 of NZ_JANSIF010000011.1, forward strand.
TTCTCTGGAGGTGCTGCCGGGGATCTCTGCCTTCCAGGCGGCTGCTGCCCGGCTGGGGGCTCCGCTGATGCACGACTTCTGCGCCATTTCCCTCTCGGATCTGCTTACCCCCTGGCCAGTGATTGCAAAACGCCTGCAGGCGGCTGCAGCTGCCGATTTTGTGGTGGCCCTTTACAACCCCCGCTCCCGGCAGCGGGTGGATCCCTTCTTCAAGGCTCTACAGATCTTTCTGCAGGCCCGACCCGCCCATACCCCCGTGGCTTTGGCCCGCAACCTCTACCGCCCCGGCGAAACCCTCCACCTCACCACCCTAGGGGAGCTGGATCCAGAGCAGGTGGACATGCTCACCCTGGTTCTTATCGGCAACTCTCAGACCTTTCGCCATGGAGACCGGCTGATTACCCCGCGGGGCTATTGCCTGGGCGAAGAACCCACTTGACGGGTGTTAAGCCCAGACTCAAAACACCATCAGATGCCGGGGATCCAACTGCAGCCACCACGGGGATCCCCAACCTTCCACCTCTCGCCAGCGCTCCCGCCACACCTCGGCTTGCAGGTGGTAGTCCTGGCTGTGGGCAGGAGGGCTGCCCAGCTTAAAGAAGAGGGTCAGCCGGTGGGGGGTCTCGCTCCACTTCACCAGCCAAGCGGGAAACGTGTTGGGCAGTCTCCCGTCTGGCCGGAAGGTGAGGTGGTGGGCGCGGATGGCGATGTATTCTCCGGCTGGGGATCCCTGTACCTGCAGCTCACAGCCCCAGTCCAAGGCCAGCACTCGCTGAGAGCCCAGGGGCCTGGCCCGAGAGATGTTTTTGCAGCCCGTCAGTTGCGCCACGCTGAGGCAGGGGGGAGCCTCAAAAAGCTGGTGCTTGTCCCCCTGGACAATGATTCGTCCCTGCTCCATTACAGCCAGATCCCCGCAGAGGCGGAAGGCTTCCTCGATGTTGTGGGTTACCAAAAGCGTGACTCCCTTGTAGTCGGCTAGGATCTCCCCCATCTCCTGCTCCAGATGGCTGCGCAGGTGGGCATCCAAAGCAGAAAAAGGCTCATCTAGCAGCAAGATCTCCGGCTCAGAAGCCAACGCTCGCGCCAAGGCCACCCGCTGCTGCTGTCCTCCAGAGAGCTCGGTGGGGTAGCGGTTTTCCCAGCCTTTCAGCTTGACCAACTGGAGCTGGGCCTGGATCCGCTCCTGTTTTTCGGCCTCGCTCAAGCCCGCAGGGATCCCAAAGGCAATGTTCTGGGCAACGGTGAGGTGGGGAAACAGAGCGTAGTTTTGGAAGATCACCCCCACCCGCCGCTGAGCCGGAGGCAGCCGGATCCCCTGTTCGGCGTCGAACAGGGCCCGCTCGTTGAGCAAAATGCGCCCCCCATCCGGGGTTTCAATTCCGGCAATGCAGCGCAAAAGCAGGCTTTTGCCGGATCCAGAGGCCCCCAGCAAGCCCAGGGGTCGCCCATCGCAGCTCAGTTGTGCCTGAAGCTCAAACTGGGGCAGCTTCTTGTAGATGTCTACCCAGAGGCGAGGGGCCGGAGTTGAGAAATCCGGATCCCTTCTGGTGAGAACCTGTAGAGGACGAGAGGGAGGTCGCTGCCAGGGCCGTCGCTGAAACCAAAGGTTAACTGCCGTCATCACCCCCAAGGACAACATCAAGACCAAGGCCGAGCTAATGGCTGCCCCCCGCATGTCCCCCGCCTGAACGGCAAAGAAGATGGCCATGGATAGGGTTTGCGTGCGGCCCGGGATATTGCCTGCCAGCATCAAGGTGGCGCCGAACTCCCCCAGAGCGCGGGCAAAACTGAGGGTAATCCCCGCCAGGATCCCTGGTAAGGCCAAAGGGATCAGCACCTGCGTAAAAATCTTGGCCCTGCTTGCCCCCAGCGTGCGGGCTGCCGCCACCAGCGTCGGGTCAATCTGCTGGAAAGCTCCCAAAGCCGTGCGGTACATCAGGGGCAGGGCCACCACCACTGCCGTGATCACCCCGGCATACCAGGTGAAGATGACCGATAGGTTCAGCGAGGCCAAAAGTTGTCCCAGAAGGGTTCGCCGACCAAATAGCAGCAACAATAGGAACCCCACCATGGTGGGCGGCAACACCAGCGGCGCCAATAAGATGGCCTCGAGGAGAGAGCGCCACCGACCTCGGTAGTGCAACATCCCGTAAGCCGCCAGCGTCCCCACCCCAAAGGTGATAGCTGTGGCCAAGCCGGCAATCCGTAGGGAGATCCAAAGCGGGGATAGGTCGTAGTCGCTCATTTGGAGTAACTCATCCGCGCCATTGCAGAGGGATCCCTCACAGGCGGATAAAGCCGTACTTCACAAACACCTCTGCTGCTTCTTCTGAGGTTAAAAACTCCAAGTAAGACTGTCCGGCGGGAGTATCGCGCACCAATGCCACCGGGTAGATAATTGGCGTAATGGGATCCGCCGTAGCCACTACTCGCACCCGATTTGAAAGCTGAGCATCCGAGGTAAACAGGATCCCGGCGTCGGCATTGCCCTGCTCCACCGCCGTCAAAATTTCCCGCACCGTGCTGGCAAACACCATCTTGGGCCGCAGCGTCTCAAACACCCCCGCCTCGGTGAGAATTTCCTGGGCATAGCGTCCGGCAGGCATGGCCTGCAGATCCCCAATGGACAGAACCCGGATCTCTTCCGCCACCAAGTCGGCAAAATCCTGAACCTTGGTTCTGGCATTGGCAGGCACAATTAAAGCCATGCGGTTGCTGAGAAGATCCCGCCGGGATCCTGCCACCAGCAGGTTTTGCTGGGCAAGGGCGTCCATAAAAGAGGCGGCTGCGAAAAATACCACGTCCAAAGGAGCCCCCTGCTCCACCTGTTGCTGGAGAGAGCCGGAATTGGCGAAGTTGTACTCAACCTTGATGTCGGGATAGCGGGCGGTGAACAACCGGTCGATTTCCGTTAAAGCCGGTTGCAAGCTCACCGCAGCCCCCACCAAAATGGGCTGAGATTGCGCCAAGCCGGGAGCCGACCCCCACCTCAAAGCCAGAGCGGCCAGGATCCCCAGGAATAACATTGCAGTTCTTCGTTTCATAGCCATTCTTCTTTGACCCGTGACGACTTTCAGAACAGGAAAATCCACCAATCGCTCGGTACTTTGACCATTAGAGGTTGCAGTTTGTATCTTTAAGATACATAATCTAGACTATTGGCAGCCCTTCCTCCCCAGAGGCAACGATAAGCATCTGATAGTATTGAAACCGGTGTTGAATGACCATCCGGCAAGCTCCTCTCTTGTTCAGTTCGGTCAACACCCCTGTTGCTCTGCTTGTTCAACAAAGGAGAAATCATGCAAATCAGCACTCGCAACTTGTTTAAAGGAACTGTAAAAAGCTTCCAGGTGGGCATGGTCAATGCCGAAATTGTTCTGGAAGTTGCACCAGGCATAGAAATAACAGCCATTATTTCTAAGCACTCTGCCGAACGGTTGGGTATAGCAGTTGGAAAAGAAGCGTATGCTGCCATTAAAGCCTCAGATGTGGTCATCGCCGTGGATTAGTGGTGGATTAGCAAATTGAGTGACTGGCCTAGACTTGCTGTTGCCTGGGATCCAAATACAGGGCTTTGATAAGGCGCTGGCGATCGTTTAGGCTGATCTGAAGCCGCCCATTCTCTACATCCCGCACCCAGCTCTGGCTGCGCCCCAGCCTCTGGGCCAATTCCCGCTGGCTGATTCCCTTTTGCTGGCGTGCCGCCGAGATATCCGCTCCACGCAAAGCTTTGCTTGAGGGGAAGTCTTTTGGGTTTTCGGGAGGGCCAGGGAGATCCGAGTCTGTTGCAACAGGCGCAGACTTTGCCCTACGCTGCCGCCGAGATCCCGATTCTCGGGTTGGGGATCTGGCTTCTTGAACTACTCGACGATGCCAGTCGGAGGGCGGATGAAACCGCTGAATGCGAGCCTGCATCAAAAGTCCCCACTTGCCCCGCGGCCCGGCAGCCGTCAGCAAGCCACCGTTGTTGGCATCTTCAATCCAAAAGTTCAATGCCTCGTCCGCATCCTCGGGCACAGCTTCCAGGCGAGCCCACAGGGGTTGAATGGAAGAAGGATAGGTGAGGGGATCGAACTCCGGCTTGAGGCCGTAGTGGTTGAGAACCTCCAGATCGCTTTCAAAGGTGCGCACCAGCCGTTTGCGTTCTTGGAGATTGAGATAAGCTTCCTGCAGTCGCTCTTCCCCGTAGGCCACTCGCATCAGGGTGGGCACCGTCAGACGCTGTTGCCGCCCCATCCTCACTTTGAACAACAGCCACAGCAGCAGGCGCATGGCTCCTTCATGGTGTTGCCAATGGCTCATCACGGCCTGCAGCAGGGATAGGGGCAGGCTGCTGTACTGATAAAAGGCTTGCCCCTGGCGGCACCCTTGTCGATTGAGAAAGTACCGTGTCCATTCGCCGGGCTGAATCGCCCAAGTCAGGCCCACCAGATGGTTGCAGCCCTGCTCATCTTTTTGAAAGTGGCGATGCATCTTGAGCAGCCTCCACAGAGGGCCAGCCGGTACCGAAAACCCCTTCACCCGCCCCTGATCCGGCCAATCGATGGAGACTTGAATCCGACAGAGCTGCTCTATCCAGGTCATGAACAGGTGGAGACGGGTCATCTTGCTCAGATCTTTACGTTTATCCCAGCCCAAATAGGACTCCAATTGTGAGTCGGTGAAAACAAAGGATTCCTTCCAGGGGCTATCCAACCCGGCGGCATAGGCAGCAAAAATAAGATGCAAACAGGCAGTTCGCACATCGATCGGAGCACTTTGTGGGATCCCGTCCAAACATAGAGTTAGGGTCAGAGATCCCTGGTTGTGGCCAACAGATTTCTGATAGCAAACCTGGTTATCTCCCTGCTTTTGCAGATTGAGAGATTGAAATTGAGATAGGAAATTGCAAGCTTCCCAGACCACAATTGACGAAGCAAAAGCCTGGCTATGGCCGTTCAAAAATAGAGGTGGACTGCTGCGAATGCGGGCCGTGACCGTGCGGTTGCGCCCCTTCATGGCTTCATAAGGCTGCGGGGCAGAACCGGGACACAGGCTAACGCACTGAGGTTCTGGGAAGAAACCTTCGCAGTCATTGCACAACAGAGGATTAATCCAGTATTCCCCATCCTGAACAACAATAGCTTTCGTAGGACAGCTATCTACACAAGCGTTGCAACCGATACAATCCCCTGAGATTTGATAAGCCATAGCCCTCAAACTCCATAACGTTTCCCTGTAGCTCTCCCTCGTTCACACCTGCTATCGCATCTGCAAAACCCTAAACCCGGCCATGGAGACCTTCCTCGCAAAGCCGTGGCAGCCCGGCGAGAGACCTTAGTTTAAGGTCAGTTTCCTCAATTCGTGAACTGGATTGAAAGATACCTCAAAAGATCCCCGGCAGGCCAGGGAGATTTGGTCTAGGGTGAACCTTCTGGAAAGCTTTGTTTTCTCTTAACTTCTAATGTTTACAGTGAACTTTTGAGATGGCTTTGCAGGCTACTCCTCCCCCTTGAGAGCCTTTTGGGGATCCGAACTGCAGCAAGTGTCAGGCAAAACGCTCAATAACCAAGCCGACACAAGGTCGTCCGCCCACCCAATACGCCGATTCATCGGCCAGGTTGTGGCTTGGCTCCAGATGCCAACCCAAGGGATTGGGTTCTAGCTCCAGCGCCCGCACGATTTCCTCTGGGCTTAGTCCTGTGCAGAGTTGGATGTGTTGCAACTTGGGGAAAGGCTTTTCCACAAGGCTAAGCTCTTCAGCAGCTTTAAGGATGGAGCCCAGGTGCAACAAACAGGTGTTCATGGCTTTGCTCCCAAATCAAGATAGGTTATGAAGAGATGAGCTTCCCTTACTTTGAGTGTCCCTCATTACAGGTTAAAAATTGGGTAAATAGACTACATTTTAGAAGGCTCTTGGCAAATTTAAGATTGTTTTCTTATTCGGTTCTTGGGTAGACATCAAGGCGCAACGGGGATCCATGTAAACCCAGATGGGTTTAGCTAAATGAGCAGGAAGGGAAAGTTGGCCACTGGGTAGGAGTAGGATCCACTCAGGGTGACGTTGGATAACCTGGAGATAGGTACCTGGAGTGAGACCCATTTGCTGCAATTGGGTGCAAACAGCTTCGGATCCGCGCAGTTGGTAGATGCGACCTTCTTCTCCAACCTTCATGAGTTGGAGAGGAGATATGGTTATTGAGATCTTAGGGACGGTGGGCGGTGCCAACATATAGGGATCCCTAATCTTAGAAGAGGCCATTTGAGCCTTGCCCGAGTCCATTTGCGAGCAGCTTGGAAGCAGCGATCTATCAAACCAAGTAAGCTTCCTGGTGAGTGCGAATCGTACAATTGGAGCGAGGTTTAGCCACGCAGAGCAGCACAAATCCTTTGGCTATTTGCTCCTCATCCAGAAAGGTTTGCTCCGATTGATCGACTTCTCCTTCTACCACTTTGGCCACGCAAGAGGAACAACTACCGGAGCGGCAGGAAGAGGGCAAGTCCACATCTTGATCCTCAGCCGCTTCTAGGATGGTTGAATCTTCATCTACTGAGATATAGGTATCAAGCTGTCGTTTTAGGTTAACCAAGTGAACTGTGTAGGTAGCCATGATGGAGTCTCCAGAGAGCTGACGAGGGGTAAACAAGAGATCTTAGGCAGGGATCCCAGGGCTGCATTCGCCCCGCTCTCCCAAAGAGCTGCAGCCGGCACAGCCGCCGACAGCATCTGGACAACCGTAGTCTTGAAAGACTCGGAATAGCTTCTCCTGCTGCGGAGTAGAGGTGAGAAAGGTTTGGTACGCTTTTTCCAGCGCTTGCCGAGCTTGCTCCAATCGCTCTTCTTCGCTGCCCTGGAAACACTCCAGAGGGCCTAGATACTGAGCGAATTTGCGTAAGATATGCAGGCGATTCACGTTGACCACCCGCGGATCGTAGGGGAGCTCGAAAAAAGCGAAATAATCCTCGGCATTGACTAGGGCTTGGAAGTCTTTCCAACGGCGGTTGTGGTTCCAACTCATCGGCAGGTCTCCAGGGTTTTCAAGCGTTGTCTGAGGGTGTGCAGCCGGGCAAACAGGGCATAGGTGCGGGCTGCCAAGTCGGGGAGTCGCTCGAACCCGTCGGGTAGCCCCTCGGCCAGATCGTGCAGATCCATTTTCAGTTGGCCTGCTTTGCTGTTTAGTCGTTTGATCTCGGTGCGGAGCTGGTCGGCAGACAGGTGTTCAAAGGGCTCGAAATCCAGGCCGTTCACAACATTCTCAACGTCACTCTCATTCAACATGGGCAAGGCACTCCTGATGGCTAAAGAAATTGCTGCACAGACAAAAGGGGAGGCAGGCGGCTACAGCCGGCCCACCTCGGGGTAGGTTCGGGCCAGTTGGATCCCTTTGTCGATAAGGGCAGTAGCTTTTTCAGTGAGCTGTTCGAGAGACTCGAAACCGAAGCGATGGGCGTCTCGCAGGGTGTTGACCACCAACAACAGCCGCCCCGAGAAGACCAGCACCCAACCAAAGCCTTCGCTGTTGAGATCCAGCACCACCTGAGCTAGGAGGCCCGTTTCCTTTTCAATCAGGGCGGCAATGGCGCGGTAGTAGATGAGAATGCGGCTCCGCACCCCGGGATCCACCTCCCCTTCGAGGGATATCTGGCGTTTTTGGGCTTTGGTGACGACAAAGGGCTTGAGCAGCAACTCATCACTCCAGGCGCGGTAGGTGCCGTAGGGATCCGCCGCCCGCAGCTGGCGGACGATCTCCTGCAGGATGGGACTGGTCGAGGGAGAGAGAGGGGTGACGGTCATGGCTGAGCCTCCACAACTGGAGTTGAGGACTCCGGTCTGCTGACGCGCTCGGCCAAGAGCACTTTGCGCAGCCAGGGGGGAGGATTGTGCAGGGTGGTTACCAGGCGCTGCAACAAGCTCTCGATGGATTCTTCTTCCGACTGCACTTTGATGGGGGTGATGCGGCGGTTGATCAGGCGGGCGGCGGCACTGCTGCCAATGGCAGCCACGTAGATGAGGGTGACATCGGCCAAAGCCTGCAGCTTGGGCACCAGCTTGTCCTCGTTGCCGTCTGCCTCCAAGTTGCCCCCAAAGGTGAGGGTCTTACAAAATCGGTAGCCTTCGGGGGTGACTTCGTAGAGGTCGATCTGGTTGGCCCAGCCAAAGTGGGCGTTGACGTGCTTGCCGTCGCGGGTTGTAAAGGCCACTTGCATAGGCGTTCTCCTTAGAACCGTGAACTTGAGGGTTTAGGGGAGCTAGGGGGATCTAGCTCGAAGCTCTGGATCCCTTAGAATCCATGCCCAGAAACCTGGGGTGGGCTGGGGTGACGGGCTTCCTCCTGCTCCATCAGCAGGTTGCCGACAGCAAACAGTTGGGATAGGGTGCCGCGATAGCCCACCTGACAGAGGTGGTTGGCCCCCAGCCGGTCGAAGATGGGGATCCCCATCCGATGCACCGGGATCCCCAGCCGCTTGCCCAGGCGCGCCACGTGGGAGTTGCCCACCAGCAGGTCAGCCCCGGGTGCTAGCTCCTCCAGATCCCCCAGATCTCCCACCCGCACTGCCTCAATGGGAAGGGTGGTCAAGTGGGGATCCGGTGTGGGACTGATGGCCGCCTGGATCTGACAGCCCATATCCAGCAGCCAGTCCACCCACCCCCAGAGCAGATCGGCTTCTAGGGCCAAGGCAATCCGCTGGTTGCCGAAGAAAAAGTGGCAATCCAGGAGGGCATCCTGGACTTGGCTGCGCTGGCGGCGGTAGCGCAGGGGCACCGGCTGTTGGCTGTAGTCGGCCAAGGTTGCCAAAAAGGGATCCACAGCCTTGAGGCCGGTTAGGTGGGGAAAAGCCCGATAGGGGGTGCCGAAACGCTGGGCCAGGAGCTGGGCGACAGGGCGCATGCTCTCCCCAATGGCCAAGGTGAGGCCGGATCGCCCCAGCTGCCGCAGTTGCTCGAGGCTGGTGCCGCCGTCCGGGGTTGCCCTAAAGCCAGTGCCCAAGTGGCCATCTAGGGAGCCTGAGAGATCCGGCACCAAGATTGGCTCCAGGCCAAAAGCTTCCACCATTTCCCTGATCTCCTGGGCGTCGGCAGGGGTGAGGGCAGGCCCGCACAGCACCGTTACCTGAGCAGGGTGGACGGATCCCGACGGCGGCTCTGGCAAGGTGCTGACCAAGCTGTGGACAGCGATGGCATAGCCGTCCTGCAGGGATCCTTTAAAGTCAGGCGTAGAGGCCAAGACGATGGGCAGATCCTGCAATTGCGGCTGGCGCCGGCGCAGCTCCCGCAGGATGCGCGGCATATCGTCCCCGCGGGTTTCCGTGAGGCCGGTGGTCAGAAGACCAATCAGCTCCGGCTGGGCCTTCTCCACCAAGGTGAGGATGGCAGCTTCGACATTCTCCTCCCCCCCCAAGATGGTGTCCACTTCGGACATGGCAGTGGTGGACATGGGAATGGCCTCGCGGAAATGACGTACCAGCAGCGCTTTGGCAAAGGCCGTACAGCCTTGGGAACCGTGGAAGAGCGGCAGACAGCCCTTGATCCCCAGAAAGGCCAGGGCCGCTCCCAGCGGAGCGCTGAGTTTGAGGGGGTTGACGCTGAGAGGCTTGCGTTCTTGGATGAGCTGGGCCATCATCCCACCTCCTCTTCGGCTGGAGTCTCCCAGGGGGCAGGCCGTCGCAACTGCTCCCAGATGGGGCTGTGGAGGGCGGCATCGATCTCCCGCGCCAAGTTCACCAGGCCGCGATAGCCGGCATAAGCGTGGTGCCGCTCCTGGTTGATGTCCAGAAAGGGGATGCGGGCCTTGAGGGCGGTGTACTGGTTGCGTCCGCCGGCGATGAGCAAGTCCGCTTTCGTGCGCTCCACCACCTTGAGCAGCTCTTGAGGGCTGCCCTTGTCCAAGAGAATGCCATCCTGGCCGAGCAGCTCGCGGATGCGGGCTTTGTCTTCTTCGGTGCTTTTGCGGGTGCTGGTGGCCGTTACCTGCATCCCCAGATCTCGGGCAGCAGAGATGATCGACCAACTTTTCACGCCGCCGGTATAAAGGACAACTCGTTTGCCCGCCAGCCGCTGCCGGTAGGGGGCCAAAGCCGCCTCAGCGGCGCGAGTTTCTCGCTCGATGAGGGCCTCGGTACGCTCCTGCAGTTGCGGATCCTTCAGCCCTTGGGCAATGGCCCTTAGGCAGTGGTTCATCTCCTGCAGCCCGTAAAAGGAAGCCTCGATGTAGGGGATCCCATAGCGCTCCTGCATCTTGCGGCCCACATTGAGCAAGGCTTTAGCGCAGATGAGAACGTTCAGCTTGGCCCGGTGGGCGGTACAGATCTCGTGGTAGCGGCCATCGCCGGTGATCTTGGCCAAGATGCGGATCCCCAGCTCGTCAAACAGAGGCAAGACATCCCACAGCTCGCCGGCAATGTTGTACTCGCCGATGAGGTTAATGTCGCGGGGAGTGGTGTACTCCGGGGAGGCGGTGCCGATCACATAGTCCAGCAGGGCTTCTCCGGCCAGACGGTTGCCTAGGTTTTTGCTGCCCACAAAGCCGGGCGCATTCACCGGAATGACCGGGATCCCAAGCTGTCGGCTGGCCCGCTGACACACGGCCTCCACATCGTCGCCAATGAGGGCAGTTACACAAGTGAGATAGACAAAAATGGCGGCAGGCTGGTATTTGGCCTGCAAGTCAAGGATGGCCTGGAACAGCTTTTCCTCCCCCCCGAAGATGATCTCGTTCTCGCTCAGATCGGTGGTGAAGCCCACCCGATAAAGCTGGGGGCCAGAAGAGAGGCTGCCCCGCGTCCCCCAAGAGTTGCCGCTGCAGGCGATTGGCCCATGTACTAGATGGGCGGCATCGGCGATCGGCACCAGGGCAATCGAAGCCCCGTCAAAGGCACAGCCTCCCTGCGCTCCTCCTGGCTTGGCTTGCTCGGCACAGACCTTGTTTTTGCCTTTGCCGTCTTTCTTGTGGTTGTGCTCGCAGGCGGTCTCGTTGAGCAGCTCCGCCACTTTAGTCCGGCTGATCATGGGCATGATGGGATCTCCTGAGAAGAGGGGGGCTGGGGTTGAGCCGCAGCTTCGGCCAGATAAGCCGCCGCCCGTAGCCGCAGGGCGATGATCTCCTCGTAGAGGGGGTTGATGCGACAGAGGGCCGGAATGTGGACGGTGCGGGATCCCAGTCGGATATCCCGCTCAAAGGGACAGGAAGCCGGGATCAAACGACAAATCCAACGCGCCTGCCGGGATCCCCGAATTTCAATGCTGTTGAGCCAGCGGCGCGGCCACTTCAGGGCGGATCTGAAAATTGAGTTCAAAACCAGGCCGAGCCATCCCAAAGGGTTGCCGACTCTGGGAAAGGGAAGAGAAGGGTAGGGATAAGTCATGGCTTAAACCTCCGAATGGGTAGAATTGGTAACAAGAGGAGGGGGAGCACACCATTCAAAAATCTGCTCCAGTTGCTCCAAGGAAATCAGCCCGTAATGCCAAAGAATCATGGGCAAAGGGCCCTGTTCACACCCATGCCGTTTCAGGGCGAAGGTGAGGGCGGATTCCGGGATCCCAAGCTCAACTTGCAAAAACTGCAGCAGCGGCGCCCGATCGGGGGTAAGCATGGCAGAGTCTCCCAAAACAAGGGGTGGGCGTAGATGGGCAAGCTAGGATGGGGACAAGCCCAAAACCAAGCTGTCGGCAGCCAGAAAGTGGGCCAGGTGAAAGGCCCGTTCTTCCGTCCGCAGCAAAATCTGCTCGTAGAGTTGACGGGTGGCGCGATCCCCAACACTTTCCGCCAGAGCCGCCTGGCGACGCAGCAGATCGATTAGGCTTTGCTCGGCCCGCAAATCCGCTTCCAGCATGGGCCGCACAGCCAACGCATCGTCCCCTTCTGGGCTGAAGCAGCACAGCTCCGCCAGCTTGGCAAAGCTGGAGGCCGGGATCCCACCCAGGCCGTTCAGGCGCTCCCCCACCTCATGGGCGTGGTTCTGAACTTCCTGTAGACTTTCGTTGAAAAATTGATGAATTGAGTAGAACTCTGCTCCTTCGACAACCAGATGGTGCTTCAGATACTGCAAATACAGCCCCTGAAGACTGGCCCAAGCCAGGTTGAGGCCCTCGCAGATGGGAACCGTGATCTCCCGTCCCAGGTGAACGGGGTTGTCTCGGACTTGTTGGAAGGAGCGAGTTGAGGGGGATGGAGTGGTCATTGGCGCTACCAAAACGAGGTGAACAGGAGAAGCAAGAAGGCAAACGGCAGAGGTTCAGGGGTGGTCATCCCCTCCTGCAGATCTCTCAGGGGGATCCCAGGTCTGGAGAGACCAGCAGCGATCCAACCAACTCAGCCAGCCAGAGCGGTTGAGGGTGAAAAGGCGGAGCACACTGTGGACGAGGAGGGCTTCGGTGGGGGTGCGAATCATCACCCACAGTTGGCCGGTCGGGGTACAGCCACAGGTCAAATCCAGCTCCTGCAGACGGTAGAGAATCCGCCAGCGATCGCAACGGGGCACCTGCAGCACTTCAGCCGTTTTCGGTGGGGGAGAAACAAGGGGGGACATAAGCTCACCGGTTGGGAAGCAGGGGGCGAGTCTCAACAGAGGGGCAGAACCGTTGGGGTTCTGTTCCCCCGCTTATATCCCCCGCTTATAGCAAGCGGCTGCGGTGGCTCAGGCTTGGCAGCGGGCGATCAGGATTGATTGAGTTATTGCCGATGTACTCAAACCCTGGAAGCTTGGCCCAGAGGGCAAAAAAAGTTTTTCTGAGGGCAGGGGGTTGAGTCTTTTGCCCGCAGGGATCCGGTATTTTTGGGGAAGGGTATGGGTATTTGAGCGAGTACATCCCCCCTGTCACAACAAGAAAGTCCGACGGCCTGCCGCCGCAATAGTCTTCACTTCCTTGGCGAGGACTTTGCCCCAGGGGGATCTTTCCTCAAACTCAAACGGCTATTTTCAATACACTTTTGGGCTGATACGATATTAAATCGTAGCAATTGATGCAAAACGCAGCCGAGGCTGCGGCGCTTGAGTGCACCTGAGCAGATTTTTAGTATTTCTTAAGCATTGCCCCAAGCCCTTGTCGAATCAGGGATTCCGGGGATCCTCCCCACAGCCGGATCCCCCGCCCCTTTGGGTCAAAATACGGCATCCCCGGCCTTGAAAAACCAGACCCTTGACCCCTAAAAAAAGTTGGATTTGGCCTGCCATCAGGCTTTGCAGGTCTTGAGTACAAAGCCAATAAACTCGATCAGTTCTACCGGGCTGAGTGCAACGGAGCGGGCAGAGGGCGGTTGATATAACCGCCAGTAACGTTCTATCCCCTGGTTGACCCCACTATGCCGCCCCTTTCAACTCCGCCCCGCCAGGGATCCCCTTCCCCATCGGCCTGCGCTTGCAGCAGCAGCCCCCGCCAGGCCCTCCCCCCTCATCTGCAGCAACGCATCGCCACCCATCCCTGCTACAGCGAAGCAGCTCACCATCACTACGCCCGCATGCACGTGGCGGTAGCCCCCGCCTGCAACATCCAGTGCAACTACTGCAACCGCAAGTTCGACTGTGCCAACGAGAGCCGGCCCGGTGTGGTCAGCGAGCTGCTTACCCCGGCGGAAGCCGCCCACAAAGTGCTGGTGATTGCCGGCAAGATCCCGCAACTGACGGTGGTGGGCATTGCTGGGCCTGGGGATCCCTTGGCCAACCCCAAGCAAACCTTCGAAACCTTTGCCCGCATCGCCGAGAAAGCCCCGGATCTCAAGCTCTGCCTTTCCACCAACGGCCTGATGTTGCCGGACTACATCGACGAGATCAAACGGCTGAACATCGACCACGTCACCCTGACCATCAACATGGTGGATCCAGAGATCGGAGCCAAGATCTACCCCTGGATCCGCTGGCGGCGCAAGCGCATTCGAGGGGTGGAGGCAGCCCGCATCCTGCACGAACGGCAGATGGAAAGCCTGGATCTGCTGCGGGAGGCAGACATCCTCTGCAAAGTCAACTCCGTTCTCATTCCCGGCATCAACGACACCCACCTCTTGGAAGTGAACCGGGTGATCCAGGAGAAAGGGGCTTTCTTGCACAACATCATGCCCCTGATCTCTGCGCCTGAACACGGCACCTACTTCGGCCTTATCGGCCAGCGGGGCCCCACCCCTCAGGAGTTGAAAGCCCTGCAAGATCGGTGCTCCGGCAACATGCGGATGATGCGCCACTGTCGCCAGTGTCGGGCGGACGCGGTGGGCCTTCTGGGGGAAGACCGCAGCCAAGAGTTCACCAAGGAGCGCTTTATGCAGATGACCCCCGAGTACGACCCCGAAAAACGCCGCCAGGTCCAGGCAAGCATTGCCCAACTGCAAGCTCAGCAGCAGTCAACCCCAACCCACTGGACAGCCGACCTGCCTCCCGACAGCCCCTCCATCCTGGTGGCCGTGGCCAGCAAAGGCGGTGGCTTGGTCAATCGCCACTTCGGCCATGCGCGGGAGTTTTTGATCTACGAGGTCAACGCCCGTGGGGCGCAGTTTGTCGGCCACCGCAAGATCCCGCAGTACTGCCACGGGGGATCCGGCGAGGACAACAACCTAGAGCAAATTCTGGATCTCATCCGGGATTGCCGAGCTGTATTGGTCTCCAAGATTGGCGATTGCCCCATGAAGCGTATTCGCGAGGCCGGCATCGAAGTGGTGGAAGACTACGACCTCATTGAAACGGTGGCCCTCAAGTTTTACCGCACCTGGTTGGTCAACCAGGCCCTGGACAGCAAATCTTCCCGATCTTGAGACCTCATCTTTTGGAGACGCGGCTATGGCTACTGCAACTGCTCTCACCAAAGGCGGACTGCCCTGGATCCCACAGTTTATCGAAAGCTTGGATATCAGCCGCTGCCTCGGCTGTAGCCGTTGCCTCAAGGTCTGTGGCCGGGGTGTGTTCGCCCTCAGAGCCCTCAACGAAGACGGCGAGTTTGTCGAAAACGAAGAGGAAGAAGAAAGTGAGCGCAAAGTGATGACCATCCTCAATGCCGCCCTCTGCATCGGCTGTCAGGCTTGCGCCCGCATTTGCCCAAAGCAGTGCCATTCCCACGCTCCGCAAGCCGTTTAACGTTGCCCAACCCCTACCTTGTATCGATTCGGAGCCTGTATGAACCCCGTGATCTACCTGGACAACAACGCCACCACCGCCGTGGATCCCCTGGTTCTGGAGGCGATGCTGCCCTATTTGCAGACCTTCTACGGCAACCCCTCCTCGATGCACAGTTTTGGCGGCCAGGTGGGGCGTGCCCTCAACCAAGCCCGCGAACAGGTGGCAGCCCTTCTGGGAGCGGATCCGACGGAGATTGTCTTCACCAGTGGCGGCACCGAAGGCAACACCACGGCCATTTATGCAGCCTTGGCAGCCCAACCCCAGAAGCGCCACATCATCACCACGCAGGTAGAGCACGCCTCGGTGCTCAACGTCTGCAAGCACCTGGAAAAACAAGGCTACCGCGTCACCTACCTCTCGGTGGATGAGCAAGGCTGCCTGGACTTGCTGGAGTTGGAAGCAGCCCTGACCGGCGATACTGCCCTGGTGAGCTGCATGGCCGCCAACAACGAGACGGGCGTGCTTTTCCCCATCGAGGCGGTGGGATCCCTGGCCCGCAGCTACGGGGCTGTTGTCCATGTGGACGCAGTGCAGGCGGTGGGCAAAATCCCCCTCGATCTGCAGCGCCTGCCGGTGGATCTCCTCACCCTTTCCGGGCACAAGCTGCATGCCCCCAAGGGGATCGGCGCTCTCTATGTGCGGCGGGGCTTGCGCTTCCGTCCGTTGCTGCTGGGAGGGCATCAGGAGCGAGGCCGCCGCGCCGGAACGGAAAATGTGCCGGGCATCATCGCCCTGGGCAAAGCGGCTGAGCTGGCCCAAGCCCACCTCGGGGATCCCCATGAGCGGCTGCTGCGGGATCGCTTGGAGCAGGGCTTGCTACAGCGGATCCCGGATGTCCAGGTTAACGGCCACCCCACTCAGCGGCTGCCCAACACCACCAACTTGGGCTTCAAGTTCGTGGAAGGGGAAGCGATCCTCTTCTGGCTGAACAAATACGGCATCTGCGCCTCCTCCGGCTCCGCCTGCACTTCCGGATCCCTGGAGCCCTCCCATGTGCTGCGGGCCATGGGCCTGCCCTACACCGTTTTGCACGGCTCAATCCGCTTCAGCCTCTCTCGCTTTACCCAGCCGGCAGAGGTGGAGCGGGTGCTGGAGGTTTTGCCGGGGATCATTGAGCATTTGCGGGCCATCTCCCCCTTCAGCCACGAGGCGGAAGACTGGCTGCAACAGCAGGAACGGGAACTGGCTCGCCGCTGACCCCCCTCAAACTCATCTTCCCTCGACCGTTAGCATCCTCAACTCAGGATCCAGCCATGTGGGACTACAGCGAAAAAGTTTTGGAACTCTTCTACCACCCCAAAAACCAAGGGGCAATGGATCCCAGCTCCGAGCCTGGTGTTCGGGTGGTGGTGGGAGAAGTGGGCAGCATCACCTGTGGCGATGCCCTGCGGCTCTACTTAAAGGTGGACGAGGCCAGCGAGCGCATCTTGGCTGCCAGCTTCCAAACCTTCGGCTGCACCAGCGCCATTGCCTCTTCCTCGGCCCTGACGGAGCTGATCACCGGCCTCACTCTGGATGAAGCCCTGCGGATCGACAACCGCCAAATCGCTGACTACCTAGGCGGCCTGCCCCCCGCCAAGATGCACTGCTCGGTGATGGGGCAAGAGGCTCTGGAGGCAGCCATCTACAGCTATCGCGGCCTTCCCCTACCTGACCATACGGATGATGACAGCGCCTTGGTCTGCTCCTGCTTTGGCGTCAGCGAGCAAAAGATCCGCCGCTTGATCCGGGAAAACCACCTCACCTCCGCTGAGGAAGTAACAGCCTACAGCAAAGCGGGTGGTGGCTGTGGTTCCTGCCTGGCCCAGATTGAAGACCTGATTGCCGCCGTTCTGGCCGAGACTGACGCAACCCCTTCAGAAGATTCAAGAAATTCAAAAGGGAACTCCCAAAACCAGACAGAGCCCTCTCCCGCTGCTCCCTCTCCCCTCACCACCTTGCAAAAGATCGCCCGCATTCAGGCCGTCCTGGAGGAGGAAGTTCGCCCGCTGCTGTTGGCCGATGGCGGCGATGTGGAGCTGTACGACCTGGAAGGGGATCAGGTGTGGGTGCGCCTCAAGGGATCCTGCACCACCTGCCCCAGCCAGCAAAACACCCTGCGGTTGCTCATCGAAACCCGCCTGCAAGAACAGGTGTGGCCCACTTTAACCGTGCATGCCCTCTAGTTCCCCATTCTCGATAAGCCTGAGAGCCCTATGATCTGCCCCACTGTTACTCCCCGTCGCTTCCCCCATCTCCTGCCTCGATTCGGGAGAGCCCCACCGTTCAACCGGTTTGCTTTTGGATTCCAAGGGATCCAAGGCTGCCTTCCCGCGAGCTGAAATCCTTTGCAGTAAGGATCCCGTCTCGCTAATGCGACCAGTTGCGCCCATTGGCAAGAGATTTCTAACCCTTAAGTCGCCCTCAAGTTTTTCCTCAAGTCTTCATTAGGAGAACTGAACCATGAGACAAATTGCATTCTACGGCAAAGGCGGTATCGGCAAATCCACTACCTGTCAGAATACCGTTGCCGGTATGGCCGAATTGGGACAGCGGATCATGATCGTCGGCTGCGACCCGAAAGCCGATTCCACCCGCCTCATGTTGCACTGCAAAGCCCAGACCACCGTCCTTCACCTGGCTGCTGAGCGGGGATCCGTAGAAGACGTGGAGCTGGAAGAAGTGGTTCTCACCGGCTACCGAGGGGTGCGCTGCGTGGAATCCGGTGGCCCCGAGCCTGGTGTTGGCTGTGCCGGACGAGGCATCATCACCGCCATCAATTTCTTGGAAGAAAACGGAGCCTACGAGGATCTGGACTTTGTCTGCTACGACGTGCTGGGGGACGTGGTCTGCGGCGGTTTTGCCATGCCCATTCGGGAGGGCAAGGCCCAAGAGATCTACATTGTTTGCTCCGGCGAAATGATGGCCATGTATGCGGCCAACAACATCGCCCGCGGCGTGCTGAAATACGCCTACTCCGGCGGCGTGCGCTTGGGTGGCTTGATCTGCAACAGCCGCAAAGTGGATCGCGAGATCGAGCTGATCGAAGCTCTGGCCGAAAAGCTCAACACCAAAATGCTGCACTTCATCCCCCGCGACAATGTGGTTCAGCACGCAGAATTGCGCCGCATGACGGTGATCGAGTACTCCCCCGACTGCAACCAAGCTGACGAGTATCGGGCCTTGGCCAAAAAGATCATCAACAACACGGATCTGAGGATCCCCACCCCCATCTCTATGGATGAGCTGGAACAGTTGTTGATAGAGTTCGGCGTTTTGGACGACGACCAGAAAATCGCCCACCTCATCGGCAAAACCGAAAAAGAGTTGGCCCCAGTGTGAACTTAAAGATGGGCTGGGGGTGGATCCCTTCCTCCCTCGGCCCTCGGTTCCCCCTAGTTTCTTTCTCAAAAAAATCCAGTAGATGAGGCTCTTCCCATGACTACTCCAAAAAGCGCCCTCAAAGAGGAAAACCGAAAAGTTATTGCAGAAGTTCTGGAAACCTATCCGGAAAAGGCCAAGCAAAAGCGAGCCAAACACCTCAACGTCTACGACAAGGGCAAAACGGATTGCGGAGTAAAGTCCAACATCAAGTCGATCCCCGGCGTCATGACCACTCGCGGCTGTGCCTATGCCGGTTCCAAGGGGGTGGTGTGGGGGCCGGTCAAAGACATGATCCACCTCAGCCATGGCCCCGTGGGCTGCGGCTACTACTCCTGGTCGGGAAGGCGCAATTACTACGTCGGCACAACCGGGGTAGATACCTTCGTTACCATGCAGTTCACCTCCGATTTTCAGGAGCGAGATGTGGTGTTCGGGGGGGACAAAAAACTGGCCAAACTCTTGGTGGAAGCCAGCGAACTCTTCCCCTTGGCCAAAGGCATTACCATCCAGTCCGAATGCCCCGTCGGCTTGATCGGGGATGACATCGAGGCAGTGGCCAAGAGAGTTTCCAAAGAAATTGGCAAGCCGGTGGTGCCGGTGCGCTGCGAGGGCTTTCGGGGGGTTTCCCAGTCCCTGGGCCACCACATTGCTAACGATACAGTGCGGGACTGGGTTCTGCCCATTGCTGACAAGAAAGCCAAGGAGGGATCCCTCAACTTTGAGCCCGGCCCTTATGATGTGGCCCTGATTGGGGACTACAACATCGGCGGCGACGCCTGGTCTTCCCGGATTTTGCTGGAAGAGATGGGCCTGCGGGTGGTGACCCAGTTCTCCGGCGATGGCACCTGGAACGAGATGTTGCTTGCCCCCCGGGTAAAGCTGAATCTCATCCACTGCTACCGCTCCATGAACTACATCTGCCGCCACATGGAGGAAGCCTACGGGATCCCCTGGCTGGAGTTCAATTTCTTTGGCCCCACCCAAATTGCCAAGTCGCTGCGGGCCATCGCCCAGCGGTTCGACGAGACCATCCAGGCCAAGGCAGAGCAGGTGATCGCCAAGTACAAGCCCCAGAGCGAGGCCATCATTGCCAAGTACCGTCCCCGCCTGGAGGGCAAGCGGGTGATGCTGATGGTGGGCGGACTGCGGCCCCGCCACGTCATCCCGGCCTTCCGGGAGCTGGGCATGGAGGTGATTGCCACCGGCTACGAATTCGGCCACGGCGACGACTACAAGCGCACCACCCAGTACATCGATGATGGCACCCTCATCTACGATGACGTGTCCGGCTACGAGTTTGAAGAATTTGCCAAGAGGTTGAAGCCAGATCTCATCGCCTCCGGCATCAAGGAGAAGTACGTCTTTCAAAAGATGGCTTTGCCCTTCCGCCAGATGCACTCTTGGGACTACTCCGGCCCCTACCACGGCTACGACGGCTTTGCCGTGTTCGCTCGCGATATGGATTTGGCTTTGAATAGCCCCACCTGGGATCTGGTCAAAGCCCCCTGGAAATCCTAGCTTGCCGCCGGGATCCCAGACGCGAACGGCCCTTCCTTCCCCTGCCCCTCATTAGGAGACCGACCATGCCGCAAGATATCCAAGACATCAAAGATCATGCCCGCCTGTTTCAAGATCCGGAATATCAGGCGCTTCTGCAGTGCAAGCAAACCTTTGAAGATCTCCCTTCCCCGGAAGAAGTGGCCCGGGTGGCCGAATGGACAAAATCTTGGGAATACCGGGAGAAAAACTTTCAGCGGGAAGCTTTGACGATAAACCCTGCCAAAGCCTGCCAACCCTTGGGGGCCATCTTCGCCGCTGTCGGCTTCGAGGGAACTTTGCCCTTCGTCCATGGATCCCAGGGGTGTGTGGCCTATTTTCGCACCCATCTCACCCGCCACTTTAAGGAGCCCTTTTCGGCGGTCTCCACCTCGATGACGGAAGATGCGGCGGTGTTTGGCGGCCTCAAAAACCTAATCGAGGGACTGGAAAATGCCTACGCCCTCTACAAGCCCAAGATGATCGCCGTGTGCACCACCTGCATGGCGGAGGTGATCGGGGATGACCTGGGGGCCTTCATCACCACGGCCAGAAATGAGGGAGTGATTTCCCGCGACTTCCCGGTGCCCTATGCCCACACGCCAAGCTTTGTGGGATCCCACATCACCGGCTACGACAACATGCTCAAGAGCATTCTCAGCACCCTCACCGAGCCGGTGGGCCGCACGGGTAGCAATGGCTACATCAACGTCATCCCTGGCTTCGATACCTACGTGGGCAACTTGCGGGAGATCAAGCGCATCTTCGGCTTATTTGGGATCCCGCTGACTTTGCTGGCGGACAACTCCGACTATTTGGATTCGCCCAACGACGGCACTTTCCACATGTATCCCGGCGGAACCCCTCTGGAGGTGGCCGCCCAATGCCTCAACGCCGAGGCTACTTTTTCCTTCCAGCGCTACACCACGCCCAAGACCCTGGAGTTTCTAGCAGAGGCCTCGGGTCGGCCCACCCTGACGGCGCGGCCAGTGGGTATTCGGGGCACGGATGAGTTTTTGATGCAGCTATCCCAGTTAACGGGCAAGCCCATTCCCGCCGAGCTGGAGATCGAACGGGGCCGGGCGGTGGATGCTTTCACGGACTCCCAAGCGTGGATCCACGGCAAGCGGGTAGCCCTGTATGGGGATCCGGATCTGGTGATGGGCTTGCTCAGCCTGTTGCTGGAGCTGGGAGCGGAGCCGATCCATGTGGTGGTGACCAACAGCAACGAGGAGTTCGAAGCCGAGGCGCGGGCACTGCTGGCCTCCAGTCCCTATGGACAGGGGGCAACCGTCTGGGGGGGCAAGGATCTCTGGCATCTGCGCTCTCTGATGTTCACCGAGCCGGTGGATCTGCTGATCGGCAATTCCTACGGCAAATACCTGTGGCGGGATACGGGCACGCCTTTGGTGCGCATCGGCTACCCCATCTTCGACCGCCACCATCTGCATCGCTATCCCACCTATGGCTATGTGGGGGCGCTCAACCTCCTTAACTGGATTGTCAACACCATTCTGGATGAGGCAGATCGGCGCAGCATCATCCCCGGCAAAACCGATTTTTCCTTCGACTTAATTCGTTAGCTTCCGGAGTAGGGGGATCCCAGAGGCTAGATAGATCTTGTCAAGGATCCCCTGCTCCAAAGACTCCACCCCGCTAAGAGGAACAGCCAAGCCTTACAGGAATCTGATGAATTCTGCCAGAACTTCGGTTGAGCTTTCTACCCTGGACATGATTGCCCTGACGCAACCGGGGTCGCGCCAGCGGTGCGGAGCACCATCGACGGTTACCGATTGCCTTGTCAGGCCGTAGGCCTTGGAGGATGGATCCCATGAATTCCTCTATCACCATCAACGACACCACCCTGCGCGATGGGGAGCAAGCGGCAGGGGTAGCCTTCCAAATCCCCGAGAAAATCTCCATTGCCGCCCTCTTGGATGCCATTGGCGTACCCGAAATTGAGGTGGGGATCCCGGCCATGGGCGCCGTGGAAACGGAAGCCATTCGCGCCATGCTCAGCCTGGGGCTGCGGGCTCAGCTGCTGGGGTGGAACCGGGCTGTGCCCAGCGATATCCTCGCCTCTATTCGTTGCGGCCTCAAGCGGATCCACATCTCCGTGCCGGTCTCGGATCGGCAAATCGCTGCCAAGTTCCAAGGGGATCGCCCTCGGCTGCTGCGACAGTTGCGCCAATGCGTGGAGATGGCCTTGGAGCAAGGGCTGTGGGTCTCGGTGGGGGCAGAAGATGCCAGCCGCACCCCCCTGGAGCAGGTGATCGAGTTGGCCCAAATGGCCCAAAGCTGGGGCTGTCGGCGCTTCCGCTACTGCGATACGGTGGGCGTTTTGGATCCTTTTAGCACCTACAAGCAGATTCGCCGTCTGGTGCGGGCCATCGATATCCCTGTGGAGATGCATACCCACGACGACCTGGGCATGGCCACTGCCAATGCCTTGGCCGGAATCCGCGCCGGCGCTCAGTCGGTAAACACCACCGTCAACGGCTTGGGGGAACGGGCCGGCAATGCCCCCTTGGAAGAGGTGGTGATGGCTTTGCGCTACACCTTGGGGATCGACGTTGGGGTGGATACCTGCCGTCTGCGGGAGCTGTCTCAACAGGTGGCACGGGCCAGCGGTGCTCCCCTCCCCCCCTGGAAGGCCATCGTCGGTGACAACGCCTTTGCCCACGAGTCGGGCATTCACGCTGCAGGGGTGCTACGGGATCCCCAGACCTATGAGCCTTTCCCACCAGAAGCCGTGGGCAGCCAGCGGCGGCTGGTGTTGGGCAAACACTCCGGCAGGCATTTGCTGCTGCAAATCCTCAAGGAACAGGGGATCCCTGTCGAGCAGATCCCGCCTGGCCAGCTGGAAAAGCTCCTGGAACAGGTGCGGCAGCACGTCACCCACTGCAAGCATCCGATCCCACCGGCGGAACTGGCCCGTTATTGCCGCGCAACGCTGACGCAATGGGCGCAACACACTCCAGAACCCATCCCAGAGGAGAGCCATCCCGATGTTGTCTAACCGCTTGTCCGGAAAGGAAACTTCCAAATCTCAGGCCATTTTGGCAGCCGTGTCTCGACGGGCGCGCCAAGTAGGCCGCAGCCTAACCCGCCAAGAGCTTTGTCAGGTGCTGGCAGAAATCACAGGAGGTACCCCATGAGCGACGAACTGGAGCTGGATCGCCCTCCCCAATTTGAGCTGGGCGACAAAGTCCGCATCCGTAAGGTCATCCGCAACGATGGCACCTTCTTCGGCCAGCCGGTGGGGAAAATCTTGGCCGTTCCGGGCGACGAAGGTTACGTGATTTCCATTGGCACCTTTCTACAACGGTTTTACGTCTATGCCGTCCACTGCTTGGCCAAAGGCTTGGTGGTGGGGTGCCGTGCCCAAGAGCTGGAACTTGTGGAGAAAGGGCTATGAAAGTCATCCTGCACGAAAGTGCCTACGGGCATTTGATGGTCTACGTTCCCAAAAAAGATCTGGAAGAATCGGTTGTGGCCACCCGTTCAGAGGCCGGGGAAACCATTTTCACCTTGAGCAACGGTTGGGAATTGTCCATCCCGGAGCTGCCGGAGCCTTTGTCTCTGCCCAAGACGGTAGAGGCCAAACGCCTCTAGCCAACGGTTGGCTGAACAATTCAAGCAATTCTATTCCTATCGGCTCATCCTCGAAAGGGCTGAGAGAATGGGTTGAACTCAGCTGTGACATACTCCCATCGCTGACCCTACAGGTACAGCGTGGGCTTCGCGCTTCATCGGGGAGCCTTCGCAAGAACCCTCCACGCGCAGACACGGAATGCCCTACCGCGTAGTTGTACCAGATTCCGGCAACGCCGTTTTGTACAACTACTCCCATCATACACCATGTGGGGGTATCTGTATCCCGACACTGATGCTACGGTTACAGTGCGGGGCTTAGCTACCCCACGCCCCCACAAGCTAACAAGCTCCAAATACCCATGAAAAGGGTTGGATCCCCCGTTACTTTGTATGGACAACCGGCCCATATGGGGAGATGGCTTTTTATCCTCCTGGGGCTCCTGGTTCTTCTTTGCCTGGGAACCGTCTATTCCTGGAGCATTTTCCGCAAGCCTCTGGAAACAGAGCTGGGGATCGGGGCCAGTGAGAGCCTGCTGCCCTACACCGTTGCCCTCGTGTTTTACGCTACCCTCATGCCCATCACAGGGTTTGTCATCCCCCGCTGGGGATCCCGCCGAGTACTGGCTCTGGGGGGCAGCTTGGTGGGTTTGGGCTATGGGCTGGCCAGCTTCGCCCCCTCCATTGGGTGGATTGCCCTCTGCTATGGAGTCATTGCCGGCAGCGGTGTGGGAATAGCCTATGGAGTGCCAATGGCCGTGGCAGCCCGTTGGTTCCCGGATCGCAAGGGATTGGCGGTGGGATCCACCATTGTCGGCTTTGGCCTATCCCCCCTGCTTACCGCTCCTCTAGCCAACCGCTTGATCGAGGCGCTGGGGGTTCGACCTACGCTGCTGATTTTGGGGATCCTCTTTGCAGCGGTGATCTTGGGGATCGCAACCCAACTGAGATTTCCTCCCCCCGATTGGATCCCTTCCCCATCTTTTCCAAGAAAATCCACGGACAGCCCAGATCACCCTCTACCGGCTTCTAGGCGCTCTCTCCCTCTGCTGAGAAACCCCTCCTTCTATGGCCTGTGGATCTGCTACGCCATCGGCACTCTGATCGGTTTAAGCGCCATTGGGATTTCCGGCCCCGTGGGGGAAGAGCTGATCGGCCTGGATCCCACTGCGGCTGCCAACAGCGTGGCTCTCTTCGCCATTTTCAACGGGATCAGCCGTCCTCTGTTTGGCTGGTTGGCCGATCGCTTACATCCCCATCAGGTCACTACGGGCTCCTATGGGCTGATCCTGCTGGCCTGTGGGCTAATGCTCCTGCCTCCCCAGGGATCCCTTCTGGGCTATTGGGTAGCCTTTTCCTTGCTTTGGTTTTGCCTGGGGGGGTGGCTGGCCATGGCTCCCGCCCTGACCCTGCGCTTGTTTGATCCCGAACGCTACGCCCAGAACTACGGCATTGTGTTTACCGCCTATGGAGTTGGGGCCTTGGTGGGAACGATGATCGCGGGGCAAATTCGCGATAGGCTGGGCAGCTATAGCTATACCTTTTATGGGATGGCCGCCTTGGCGGTGGTGGGGATCTGGGTGGCCAACGTTTTTTTGAAAGAGAAGTTGTAGGAGCTTCAAGCCAGCGGGCACAGCAGGGATCCCATCAGCAGGGGCAGCAATCCCCTACTTCATACCCTCCACTGCAGGGCTGGGTGAACCAACTTAAAGACTTGCCCCCCCAAGGCGAGCAGTTTGATAGAGTAGTACGGCTATTGCCGACAGATTGGGATCGTGGCGGAATGGTAGACGCTACGGACTTAAAATCCGTTGTTCCTCAAGAACGTGAGGGTTCGAGTCCCTCCGATCCCATTATCCCCTGATCCCTGTCTGTTCCAGCACATTCAGCAAGTCCGGGATCCGAACCCAGGCATCTTCTCGATCCAAATCGGGGCTGGAAAGAAGAGCCACCAAAGCCGGATCGCAAACAGGCGCCACCAAGGGGAAATACCTTAACCCTGCCACCTGAGCAATACTCCAAAAATAGGGAAGCACTGCATTGCTGGGCAAGATCTCGATGACGGTGGTGCCGGGTGGACAAAAGGCGAGGTTGGTTAGGCCCGCCCCGTGGATCCCGATCACCGCCTCTGCCCCTTGCATTAGGGCTATTTGCTCTTGAAGAGAAAGGGTTTCCATCTGCACCGGTGCAAATCCCCAGGGGCGCAAGCAGGCCAGCACCTCCGCTTCGTTGATCACCCGCCGCCAGCGGGCAGACCGACGGCTGATGTAAATTCGCCGCGGTTGTAAGGGGTCAATGGATAAACTCGGCTGGGCCAGTTGCCGCAGCACCTCCAATCCCCTGGGCGTCAAACACCCCACCGGAGCGCCTGCCGAGGGCACGATCAGGTTCTGGGCTTGCAGATGGGATCCCCCCAACTGCTCAAAGCTGAGGATGCGCTCGGCTGGGATCCCCAAAGCAGCCAAGCTCTGCACCTGAAAGGGCTTTCTTTGATACCCGTGGATCAAGATGGGGATGTCCTTTTCCAGGGCGCCCGACCGCTGCAGGATATCGAGGGCCGGCAGAATATCCACCATCCAGTGAAAGTAATTAACTGCCCCCAAGGGCAAAAGGGCAACGGGGCCATCCAGTGGGATCGGTGGGGGGAGATGGGGCAAGCCCAGCAGGGGGTGGTGTCGCAGGTGATCTGGCCTGTAGTCCCAGTCGAGGAACTCCGGCGGCGGCAAGCTCAGGGATAGATCGGCGAGCAATTCTCCCCGGCGGGTGAGCACCCCGCTGGCAAAGCTGGCGTAGAGGTGGCGGGGATAGTGGCCCACGTGGACGGATCCTCGGGGGATCTGGGCGACAAAGGTCTCTGCCAAGGGGATGCGCTGCGGGCGCAACTTTTGCAAAATGTCGGGATCAGCGGCAGGGGGCGCTTTTAGACAGAGAACCCCCCCTGGATCCAGCAGTTGGTAGTCCCCTTCGCCCGTGGCCTGATGCCACTGCCGGGTGGTGAGGTAGCCTTGGGTTGGCACCGGCCAGAAGTCGGTTGTAGGGGGGGGGTTCTGGGAAAAAGAGTCCGCTTGAAGGGCAACGCCTTCTGGAGCCCAACGCTGCCGCCAAGCCGAATACAGGAAATCGGGGATCCTCGCAGATCCCTCTCCCCTGCATGCCTGCTCCAGTCCAGACCGCAGAGGGCTTTCTCTGCCACTGCCCTCGCACCACGCCTGCACCCAATTCCGTTCCGCTGCCACCGCTCGGCAAACCTTCTCCCAAGCCGCCTCAGGGTGAGCCAACCGCACTTCCGCTTCCGCCCAGTAGCTGTAGAGCTGCGCTGTCCCGGTGCCCCGCGCCTCAGCCACCTGGAAACACCCCACAGCCTGAACTGGATCCTGCAGATCCAGCCACGCCAGGCCCATCTGTACCCAGGGATCCCCCCACTCAGGGCGCAGCCGCGCAGCCTCCTGCAGAGGGGAAATCGCCTCTCGCAAACGGCCCAGCTTCATCAGGGCCAAGCCCCAGCGCCAAAAACTCTCTGCCGCCGTCGGATCCTGCTGGCAAGCCCGCTCAAACCACTCCGCTGCCGCAGCCCACAGCCGGCTCCGCTCTTGGGTCAGGCCAATGCGGTGAGCAGCCAAAGCCTGGCCAGAAGACAGCTCCAGCCCAGAAAGCCCATCCCCCAACTCCAGAAGCTGCCGATACAGAGCTGCTGCCTGCGGCCAATGGCCCTTCTCCCACAGGCTTTCCGCCAAAGCCTGCAAGCTCCTCAGCAGGTGGTAGACGGCCTCGGATTCGGCCACCCCCCCCGCTTGCAGCATCGCCAAGCCCTCTTGCCACACCAGCTGCGCCTCCAGTTCCCGACCCAGCAGGAGATAAGCGGCTCCCAGCTCCCAATACAGCTCTGGAGAGGGGGATCCCTGCTCGAGCTGTTGCTGTAAAACCTGGGTAACGCGTTCGTAATGTCCCTGCTCCCAATCCTCAAGGAGAAAAGCGGAAGACAACAGATGGGAGGGTAGAGCTGGGTTGAGAGCCATGTCTTTGTGGATGAGAAACAGTGTTACAAACTGCAACAACCTCCCCACTCTGGGCCCGTGCCCCTAGTATTCTAGGCTTGGCTTCCCCCTCAGGGATCGGGCATCGATCCTTCTCAGCTCAGAGAGGGATGCTCCTCCAGTCGTGGGTCAGCCTCTTCACCCCCTTCGATGGCACTGTCCTCGGCCTTTGTCGGCAGTTTTTTCGATCAAAACGGAGTTTAAAAGATCGATGGGTATCAACGTATCCGCTGGCGCAGTCGTTTCCAACCCCCGTCTCTACCAAACCGTGCCTGTATCGACCATCTCCCAGGCGGAACAGCAGGATCGCTATCTGGGACGCACCGAGCTGGATCGCCTCGAGGACTTTTTCTCCAGCGGCCTGAAACGGCTAGAGATTGCCGAGGTCATTGCGGCCAATTCGGAAATCATCGTCAGCCGGGCAGCCAACCGCATCTTCACAGGGGGCTCGCCCATGGCCTATCTGGAGCGGCCAGAAGCGACCCAAGACGAGAAAGAAGCCTTCAAGCTGGGTACTGCCTTCTACGTGGAATCCACCGGCGGATTCATTGAGGCCATCCGCAACATCTTTAGCGCCAGCGGTGTGGAGATTCCCCCCAATTTCCGCCCCATCAACATCTCCCGCTACGGAGCTGCCAACATGCGCAAATCGCTGCGGGATCTGAGCTGGTTTTTGCGCTACGTCACCTACGCTTTGGTGGCCGGGGATCCCAGTATCATCGCCGTCAACACGCGCGGCCTGCGGGAGATCATCGAAAATGCCTGCTCCGCCGAGGCCACCATTGTCGCCATTCAAGAGATGAAACGGGCGGCGGCTGGCTACTTCCGCAAAGATGCCGAAGCAGTTGCCGTCATCAACCAATATTTCGATGTCTTGCTGAGCGAGTTCATCGCCCCCGCCCCTTCCGACAAGCTGCGGCAGCGCAATGCCAGCACCGCCGACGGGATCCCTCTGCAAGGGCTGCAGCTACCCCAGGTTTACAACTTGGCTGCCGAAAAAGTTCCCGTTTTTGCCATGAAGCCGGGGCTGTCCAACGCCGAGAAAGAAGAAGTCATCAAGGCCGCCTATCGACAGGTGTTTGAGCGGGATATCCGCCGCGCCTACGGCCTCAAGCTTTCCGACCTGGAGTCGAAGGTGAAAAACGGCGAGATCTCCATGAAGGAGTTCATTCGCCGCCTGGGCAAATCGGAGCTGTATCGCAAGCAGTTCTACGAGCCTTACATCAACAGCCGCGTCGTGGAGCTGGCCTTCCGCCACTTCCTGGGGCGGGCTCCCGAAACCCGCGAGGAAGTGCAGACCTACTTCTCCATCATCTCCAGCAAGGGCCTGGCCGGCCTGGTGGACGCCCTGGTGGATAGCCGCGAGTACGGAGACTACTTCGGCGAAGAGACGGTACCCTACCTGCGCAAGCTGGGGGTAGAAGCGCAAACCAGCGCCAACTGGGGGGCCAAATTCGACCTCTACAACTACGCTGCCCCCCGCCGCAAGGTGCCCCAGTTCATTACCCTCTTTGCCCGCTACAACCGGCCCCTGCCGGATCAGCATGCCTATGGCTCCGGCAATGACCCGCTAGAGATCCAATTTGGGGCCATCTTCCCCAAGGAAACCCGTTCCCTCAGCGCCCGCCCTGCTCCCTTCAACAAAGATGTCAAGCGCATCCTCATCCGGCGCGGCTTTGCCCTCACCAACGAGCGCACCAATCCCAGAGCAGCAGGGGATCCCGGCAGCCTTGGCCCGAAGGTTTTCAAGCTCACCCAGACTCCGGGAGATCGCAGCCGACGGCTGGGGGTGCGGGCCGGCATTGTCGGCAGCGAGGGATCCACCCAGGCGGTGATCCGCGCCTGCTACCAACAGGTATACGGCTATGTGCCCTACGAAGGCCAACGGCTGACCCGCTGGGAGATCAAGCTGGAGTCGGGGGAAATTCCCGTCAAAGAGTTTGTGCGCCAACTGGCCAAGTCGGATCTCTTCCGCAACAAGTACTGGTCCAGCTTGTATGTCTGCAAAGCCATCGAGTTCATCCACCGCAAGCTACTGGGCCGACCCACCTACGGACGGCAAGAGATGAACCGCCTGTTTGACATTGCCTCCAAGCAGGGGTTCTACGCGGTGGTGGATGCCATCTTGGACGGCGAGGAGTACCAGCGGGTCTTCGGGGAAGATATCGTGCCCTACGAGCGCTACCTCACCCCCGGCGGCCTGGCGCTGCGGCGGATGCGCCCCGGCTCCACCGACATGGCAGTGACCAAGCCCATTCGCACCGACGAGGACATTCCGCTATTTGTCAAGTTGGGCCAGCCCCAGGACATGCCTTCCGGCGAGCTGGAAATCCAGCGGCGGGCTCAGCAGGGGGTGCCCAAGGTACGCCAAGAGATCCCCATCTTCAAGCTCACCAGCCTGGCCAACAAAGCGGAAGTGAACAACCTCATCCGCGCCGCCTATCGGCAGGTCTTCGAGCGGGATATGGACATCTACAACATCAGTGCCGAGCTCAGCTCCGCCGAGTCCAAGCTGCGCAACGGCGAGATCACCGTCAAGGAGTTCATCGAGGCGCTGGGGTGTTCAGAGCTGTACCGCTCCGAGTTCTATGCCCCCTATCCCAATACCAAGGTGATCGAGCTGGGCACCAAGCACTTTCTGGGCCGTGCGCCCCTCAATCAGCAGGAGATCCGCAAGTACAACCAGATCTTGGCCACCCAGGGGGTGAAAGCCTTTGTGCGCGCTTTGCTGAACACCCAGGAATATCGGGATCTCTTCGGCGAAGACACGGTGCCCTATCGCCGCTTCCCCACCTTGCCGGCGGCCAACTTCCCCAACACCCAGGAGCTGTACGGTCGTCTCACCAAGCAAAACCGCGAGCTGGTGGTGCCCAGCTTCAGCCCTGTGGGCAATGACCGTAGCTAGATGGGGCTCTCAACTGCTCTCTTTCTTGTGAGAGAGGGGTCGGGGGTGAGGGGAGAGACGAGTTAGCTCCACAAAGGCAGGGGGGATTGGGCTTCATAGCCCAAATGCCGTAGCGCAGCGGGAGTGACCACTCGGCCACGGGGTGTACGCTGCAAGTAGCCGATCTGCAACAGATAAGGCTCATACACTTCTTCAATGGTTTGGGGATCCTCACCCGTCACCGCGGCCATCGTCTCCAAGCCAACCGGCCCTCCACCGAACTGCTCCACCAGCACCGTCAGAAGCTTGCGATCTGTCCAATCCAGCCCCATAGGATCCACCTGGAACAGCTCCAGAGCGGCTGCTGCCACTTCTCGGCTAATGTGGCCGTCCCCTCGCACCTGGGCGTAATCTCGCACCCGCTTGAACAGGCGGTTGGCAATGCGGGGTGTGCCCCGAGAACGGCGGGCGATCTCTGCAGCCCCTTCTGGATCGGTGGAGACATTCAAGAGGCGAGCCGTGCGCAGCACGATCTGCACCAGCTCGTGAGGCTCGTAAAAGCGCAGCCGTTGCACATGGCCAAAGCGATCCCGCAGCGGAGAAGTGAGGGCGCCAATGCGGGTTGTGGCCCCGATGAGGGTAAAGCGTTCCAAGGGCAGAGAGGTGATGCGGGCAGAGCGACCTTTGCCAATGGTGATATCAAGACGAAAATCCTCCATCGCCGGATAGAGCAATTCTTCTGTAACCTTGGGCAGGCGGTGGATCTCGTCAATAAACAACACATCCCCCCGCTTCAAGCGCACCAAATACCCGGCAATGTCGCGGGGGCTCTCCAAAGCCGGCGCGGTGGTCATGTAGAACTGGGATCCCATTTCTGCCGCCAGCACTGCCGCCACCGTGGTTTTGCCTAAGCCGGGCGGGCCGTAGAACAGCAGGTGATCCAAGGGCTCTTGGCGAGCGCGGGCCGCTGCAATGGCAATGGAAAGCACTTCCTTAAGTTCCGTCTGGCCGATGTATTCCGCCAGAGTGCGCGGGCGAAGCGATTCTTCCTGGGCTTCACCGAGGTGGGCTTGCGGCTGCAACAGGGCAGAGGGATCCGCTTCCCTTTCCCCGGCAAGGCTCAACTCCTCGCTTTCTTTTCTCCAGGCTGAAGACTTTTGCTGCCGCCGCTTGGGGCTCTCAGCGTTCTGGCCTGCATCTCGAGAAGAAATAATTGCCATGTTCCTAAGTCACAGAGGCAATGGCCCCAATTTAACCCCAGAAAAGCTCCAGGCAAGATTGCTGCAGAAAAAAAGAAAAAGACCCCCCGGCATTGGCCAGGGGATCGTCTGCTTTTGTCAAGCCGTCAGGTCAGACCATCAGCCACGCACCGCAGGCGCC
>NZ_JANSIF010000012.1:0-57574 GCF_047461935.1 Synechococcus sp. R55.4
CTGTCGCGCTTGAGCCAGTCATCGACGATGTCGAACCATCCTCGCTCCTGACGCACGCGCCCTACCGCTATGGTCATCTGAACTACTCCTTAAAGACATCTAAATGAATGAGGACGTTAATGAAACTACAAAGTTTGCCTCTTCGAAGCAAGAGCGGAGCCTAGGTATAAAGACTCAACCCTCGGGTCTTTTGCCTCAGTTTCTTTGAACGGCTCTTTGGCGAGAACTGCCTGGGAACTTTCCAGTGGGTTAGAATTCCCAGCGCTCCAAGACCCTATCGAGAACCGTTTCCAGGGCTCACGAGGCCCAACAGAGCATTCGAGAGCCACCGGACAAGTTTTACGGCTGTAGGCATTACAATTTAGCCTATGCCGGTAAAGACTTGTAAATTGCTTTCATTATAGAGGTGGATAGCCGGATCTTATCAAGTCCAAGAGAACGCCTGTTTTTCCAGGAGCTAGGTTTGGGTCGCTACACCGCTGGAGTGAAGGCCAGGGCTGGGGATCCGATATCCTGAGAAGGCGATGTATCCCATTTGCGAGGAAGCTGAATCTATGGCTGGCGAGATCTTCACCATTGCTGGACTCTGCATTGTGCTGACCCTGGTGGGCGTGGCACTTGGATATGGGATCCTAAGGGTGACCCAAGGGGGGGCAGAGTAAAGCTGTCGAGGATTTCTCCCGGGCCCGGTATCGGGCCTTGTTACAGCTCCATGTCAATTCCATGTCAATTGGCCACCTGGATATGAGGTGGGTGGCGGAAAGATGATAAACTCATGAAGATTTGTATCGTTGGTGCTGGGGCGGTGGGAAGTCACTTGGCCATATGCCTGGCTCGGTCTGGCTTTCCCGTCAGTGTCGTGGCCCGTGGAGCTCACCTGCAGGCCATCCGCACCCAAGGTCTAAAGCTGATCCGGCAGGGGGATCCCTCCCAAACCTGGGTGGAGCACTTGACGGCCACCGACGATCCGGCTGCCCTGGGCCCACAGGACTGGCTGATAGTGACGGTCAAGGCCCACAGCTTGCCGCAGCTTGCCCCTCGACTGGGATCCCTGTGTGGCCCCGACACCCCCATTGTGATTGCCCAGAATGGTATCCCCTGGTGGTACTTCTACCGGCATGGGGGCGAGTTTGAGGGGCATTCCCTGACTTCCGTGGATCCAGAAGGGGTTATCGCTGCCCATCTGCCGATAGAGCGGGTGATCGGCTGTGTGGTGTATATCGCCGTGCAGTTGGCAGAGCCAGGAGTGGTCTTGCACACAGGGGGTGGGCGCTACATTCTGGGGGAGCCGGATGGATCCCTGTCAGGACGGCTGCAGTCCTTGGCCGCCATCTTTGAACAGGCGCAGCTTTCCACCACCCTCACCTCGCAGATTCGGGCCGAGATCTGGCAGAAACTGTGGGGCAATGCCGCCTTCAATCCCATCAGCGCCCTCACCCGGGCTGCTCAAGATGAAATTGCCCAATACCCACCCACCCGTGCTTTGGTTCGGTCGGTGATGCAGGAAGTTGAGGCTGTGGCCCAAGCTCTGGGGATCCGGCTGCCGGTCTCTTTGGAAGAGCGGCTAGAAGATGCAGCCCGCGTGGGATCCCATCGCACCTCGATGCTGCAGGATATTGAGCTGGGGCGACGGACGGAGATCGAGGCCATTGTGGGAGCCATCACCGAGCTGGGGCGTTTAGTGGGCGTGCCCACTCCCCATTTGGATACCCTGTACGCTTGTGTCAAGCTGCTGGAGCGCTCTCTTTAAGGAGCTTTTGCAGGAAGCGGTAGCGTCGCTACCGAACAGCAGCGAAACGATTCGTTTGCTGGATCCCAGGCTCCCCCCTGGGGAAGTGGCTCGAACTCTAGAATGGCTGTAGCCTCGAACTGACGAGGAAGCTGAAGGTGGCTGTCCATTTTTCTCCGACTCAACCCAACTGAAATCACAGCATTTGAATTAGCAAATAATGATGCTTGAAAACTCCATCGTGCTCATCACCGGAGCCAGTAGCGGCATTGGGGCCGCTTGTGCCACCCTTTTTGCCCGTTCTGGAGCCCGCCTGATTCTGGTGGCCCGCCGTCAGGATCGGCTGCAGGAACTGGCTGGGGAATTGCAGCAGGCTTACGGCACTCCTTCCTACCTGCTGGCTTTGGATGTGCGGGATGGGGCAGCCGTGCAGCAGGCGCTTCAATCTTTGCCCTCGCCGTGGGCCAACATCGA
The DNA here is from genome assembly GCF_047461935.1 of Synechococcus sp. R55.4. Classification (NCBI taxonomy): domain Bacteria; kingdom Bacillati; phylum Cyanobacteriota; class Cyanophyceae; order Synechococcales; family Synechococcaceae; genus Synechococcus; species Synechococcus sp. R55.4. Next base: position 2,204 of record NZ_JANSIF010000012.1, read on the forward strand.
CATCTTGGTCAACAATGCCGGTTTAAGTCGTGGCTTGGACAAGCTCCACATGGGGGCCTTGCAAGACTGGGAAGAGATGATCGATACCAACCTCAAGGGTCTGCTCTATGTTACCCGCGCCGTTTTGCCCGGCATGGTGGAGCGAGGTCGAGGCCATGTGGTGAACATCGGCTCCATTGCCGGTCGGCAGACCTACCCAGGTGGCGCTGTGTATTGCGCTTCCAAGGCCGCTGTGCGAGCCATCTCTGAGGGGCTGAAGCTGGATTTACTGGGCACCCCCATTCGCGTCACCGAGATTCAGCCGGGCCTGGTGGAAACCGAGTTCAGCCAAGTGCGCTTCCGTGGGGATCGCGCCCGCGCGGCAGCAGTGTATCAGGGCCTCACCCCCTTGACGGCGATGGATGTGGCTGAAGTGGTGGTGTTTGCGGCAACCCGTCCCCCCCACGTGAACATCAGCGAGATCTTGCTTGTGCCCACCGACCAAGCCAGTACCACCCTCGTACATCGTCGATAAGAGGCCGGCAACCGGGCTTTCGCCTCCACTCTTGCTTCCCTGAGCGACAATGGCAGCAAAGGTGGTGGGAACATGGGACTGGAAGCCGGGATCCTGATCGGGTTGGGAATCGGTTTGCTTTGCACGTTGCTCCTGCTGTGGCAAAGTCGGCGTCGTTTCAGCCGCGAATTGCAACGGTTGGGATCCCTGGTGCATCTGGCCATGCCCCTCCACTCCCTGGAACAGATGCTCAGCTTGCTCAGCCGTTATCTTCGCCAACAAGATCTGGATTGGGCCAACCAAAAACAGCAACTGCAAAACTGGCAATACCTGAGTCAGCGGCTCCCTTGGGGATATCTGCGGGTAGACGAAAACAACGTGGTGCTGGAGTGCAATCCTGCCGCCCAGCGCCTGCTGCGCATCAGCCAATGGCAGCCGGGCATCAAGCTCTTGCTGGAATGGGTGCGCTCCTATGAGTTGGATCAGCTCATCGAGGCTACCCGCCGACAGGAGACCGCTGCTCCTGTCCAAAGTCGCGAATGGATTTTCTACCCTTCCGGTGGGGATGGCAAACCGATTCCGCTGCGGGCTTGGGGGTTGCTCCTGCCGCAAGCGCACGTGGCCATTTTTTTGGAAGACCGGCTGGAAGCAAAAATGCTGGCCCAACAGCGGGATCGCTGGGCTTCGGATGTGGCTCACGAGCTGAAAACCCCCCTCACCTCCATTCGCTTGCTGGCCGAAACTTTACAAAGCCGGGTCGATGCCGCTCAGGCAGTCTGGGTAGAACGATTGCTAAATGAAACTCTGCGCCTGAGCCGTTTGGTTCAAGACTTGCTCGAACTCAGTGCCCTCAATCTGGGAGCCGCATCCCGCTCTCAGTGGCGCTGGGTGGATCTGGCAAGTCTGGTGCAGGAAGCCTGGCAAAGTTTGGAGCCGTTGGCCAAACCCCGCCACCAGGAACTGCACCTGAGCGGATTGTCCCAGATTTACCTCTGGGGAGATGAGCAACGCCTATACCGCCTCATCCTCAATCTCTTGGACAACGCCGTCAAGTATGGCAAGCCCGACTCTCCTATCCATGTGGTGCTTTCGGAGCAGGGATCCCAGGTGCAGTTAGAGGTGTATGATCACGGCCCCGGCCTGCCAGAGGATCAATTTGAGTTGGTCTTCCAGCCCTTTTACCGCACCGACACTGCGCGGGCCCGCAGCAAAGGCGGAACCGGCCTAGGGCTGGCAATTGTGCGGCAGATTGTCGAGGTTCATGGGGGCACCATCCAATTGCGCAATCACCCACAAACCGGTGGGCTGTGGGTTCAGGTGGAACTGCCCCGGAAGCACTTGGATCCCTTGTGAAGCCTATCCGAAAACGCTCGCATCAGTGGCCTGCAGCCGGAGTCTGGCCGAGAATCGCTCAAGATTTCCCTGCTGCAGGGCTATCCATCTCAGGGGTGATCCCCTAGAATTGGGGTAGGTAATCTTTACAGTTCATCTTAAGCAGGCATTCGGAATGGGTACTGACTATCATTCCGCAGACTTGTTGTCCGAACGGGAGCTGCAGGTCATTGAGTTGATTGCAGCAGGACTGACCAATCAGGACATCGCGGAACGCCTAGAGATCAGCAAGCGCACCGTTGACAATCACATCAGCAATATTTTGAGCAAGACCCGAACGGCAAATCGGGTGGCCTTAGTACGCTGGGCCTTGCAATGGGGAAAGATTTGCCTGGATCAGGTAAACTGCTGCACTTTGGTCGATGACAAAATTGCTTAGTCCCATCCCATTTTGCCGGTCAAGTGTCCAGCAAAGAGTGTTGAGCGGGGGGGTTTTGGTGACTGTATTGCCCAGAAGTTATAGTCATTTCAATGAGGAATGAAACTGTTCCGTTGCAGTGCTTCCTAGCTCTTCTCTCTCTTAGGGAGAGGGATTGGGGGGCTCGCGGAAGTGATGCGGAGCATTTGGGCGACACCGCGGAGTAGTTAGGAAGCGTCTTAATCTAACTTGAAGTGACTATACTTGAGTTGTTTTGAGCTACGTTGATCGGGCTGTCATTCGTGAGCACTCCCAAAATGAAGCGCTACGCTATTCGCTACGATTCTATGCCCCTGATGGTTTATCGGGAGGTGGCTGCTCATTTGGCCTGTGTTTCAGGGGTGAAAACGGAGCTGGAGTGGAAAAAAAACTCCACCTTTCGCTACCAAGACAGCCAAATAGAGGCATTGCATATTCATCAAGAACCCGATGCCGACATAGAACAAATTAAGCGTATTCTTGACCACTATGGAGCGTGGCAGTATAGCCCCTTAGAAGACTAGCTCTCTCTGCAACCCAAAAGGGATCCCCAGGGATAGGGATCCCCGGATGATTCCTCTGCAAGGTCTGGGAAAAACCAGTTCAGCGAGCAGCTTGGCCTTGGGCAGGCAGGTGCAGCTTACGAGCCAGGCCCAATCTCGCCAACAGCCAAATGGCCCAGTAGGTCATGTCGATCTCCCACCAACGCAAACCGGCCTTAACGCACTTCGGGTCGGCATGATGGTTGTTGTGCCAGCCTTCACCATAGGTTAGAATGGCCGCCCACCAAAGGTTACGGGCATTGTCGTTGCTCTCGAAAGTCCGGTAACCCCAGAAGTGGCTGGCCGAGTTGATTAACCAGGTGCAATGCAGTAGCAGCACTGTCCGCACGAAGATACCGTACACGACGAATGACCAGCCCCCCAGCAGGTAGAGTATCGCGGCCAATGGCAGCTGCAGAAGCAGGGCGTACCTATCCAGCCAGCGGTAGAAGGGATCCCGAGCCAAGTCGGGCGCAAAGGCAGAATACTTCTCAGGGTTGAAAAATTCTTCGCGGTGGTAGATCAGCCAGAGTATGTGGCTCCACCAAAAGCCCTTACGAGCAGAATAGGGATCCCTCTCCTCATCTTCGGTAAAGGCGTGATGCTGACGGTGGCCACCCACCCAAAAGATCGGCCCCCCTTGAACGGCCAGGGCACCGAGAGTCGTGAAGACATATTCCAGCCACTTGGGCACCTGGAAACTACGATGGCTGAGCAGGCGGTGGTACCCCAAGCAGATGCCTAAGCTGCCGAAACACCAGTGGAGAAACAGGGCTACCCCCAGAGCAGGCCAGGAGAAGAAGAAAATGCCTCCCACCAAAGCCACCACGTGAAAAATGGCAAAGAAGAGCACATGTTCCCAAGCAAACCGAAAGGACTCTTGGGGCTCGGGCCGATTGAGCGGAGCGGGATGATTCAGCGATTGGCGAGAAAAAGAAATGGTCATGGACCCACAAAACCTCAGAAGAAGAAGTAGACTAGACTGACTAGGAAAGAGCCAAAACACAAAGCCCAAGTTAAGGCCGCCGGATAACAGCGGCCCAACGTGAAAACGGAGTCAAACCCCTGAAGACACCGCCATAGCCAGCGGTGACTTGCTATGTGCTCCGCTGTGATGAACTTGGCTACACAGGAAGAAGAGGAGCAGAGGCAACGCTGCAGACATCCTCTCGCTTGACATTAAGCCTAGCGGTATTCCACCGTAAATGCAAGCGTCACTTGCAGCCCGCCGCAATTCTTCAGGTTTTCTCCTCACTATGGCACGTCCTTCTTCTCGGCAAAGGCTGCTGAATGCGGCTCGGGAGCTGTTCGTTCGTCAGGGCATCACCCAGACCACCACCCGTCAAATTGCGGATTTGGCCGGAGTGAATGAGGTCACCCTGTTTCGGCACTTCGGCACCAAGCAAGGGTTACTCCTGGCCGTATTTGGGGAGCTGGGGGTCTTTTCCGGCATAGCCGATCTGCCCCTGAAGGCGGATCCCGCCCCCTCTCAAGGCTCTGGGTTACAAGCCATTCTCCTGCGCTACGTCCACACCTGTTTTCGGGCTTTGGCCGATAATCCTGAACTGGTGCGCTCCCTGGTCGGGGAGGCTGGCCTTTATTCTGAGGAACATCGTCGCGCCTTGCGGATGGGTTTTTCTCAGGCCCAAGAACAGCTGACAGAGTATTTGCGGCGATTTCCCAACTCTGAGTTGCAATCTGTCGAGCCAGATCGCCTTTATGCAGCCGTTGGGGTTTTGCATGTAATGATTTTGGGAGCAGCAATGTTGGCGGTAACTGCCGAGTTGCCTTCCGTTGGCGCCGACGGAACCGAGCCCTCTGTTGAGGGGCAGCTATCGGATGAAAAATCTAAAAAATCAGAGAAAGGCGCCGAAACCGCCAGGATCCCCCCCCTTCTGCAAGCCTGCGTGGAGCTGTGGATGGCAGGCGTGACCCAACAGAGACCAGATAGAAAAGAGAGGAGGTTGTAAGCCGGGTTCTGTAGTGCAGAGTTGCACTGGCGATCATCCATCTGGGAGTGATGTTGCCATCACCCTCTAGCGGCTCACCACCATCGAGAGCACCCTTCCCCGCTTTGGGTACCGTGATCTCGATGCAGCCAACAGGGGCGAAGAACAGCCATGATCCTGCGGCTGCGGCCTTGCTTTCCACCGGGGTTTACCGAGCCAACGCCTCACGACGTTGCTGGTGGGCTCTTACCCCACCTTTGCACCCTTACCTGTGCTGGGATCCCAGCCATCGGCGGTATGTTTCTGTGGCACTATCCTCGCGGTTACCCGCACTGGGAGTTTCCCCAGCGGTGTGTTCTTCTGAAAGCCCGGACTTTCCTCATCCCGCTGTCTGGTGGCGACAGCAAGGACGCGATCGCCTGCCCCTCCTCTCTCTTCAGCTCGATCCTACTGCATCTCCCAAACCTAGAAAATCCCGGAAATCGGTACAAACTCCACTTGATCGGGAATGTTGGGGGCCAGGTGTAAGATTTGCCGGTTCAAATCCATCACCACAGCCGCCACGCTTTCGGTGCGATCCCAGACGGGCAGATGGGGATCCGGATGGCGGCAGATGCAGTGGGGGGCATTCGTCCGGTCTTGTAGGATTTTTTGAAGAGCGACCGCGTCTAGGGTTCCCGTTTGAGCACTCTGGCGAAGCAAATGATAGGCCCGTTCTAGCCTTGTGGAGGATCCTATATGGGGGGGCAGCTCATCTTCTCGCAAGGCCGGATCCAGGAAATGATTGGTGTGGGCGAGGATCCCTCCTTGAGGGAGATGCAGGCCAATTCCTCGTGGACTGATTTCAAAGCTGGTCGCCTTAGCGGGCTGTAGGCCTGTCGCCTGTCCTGTAATACCGGCAACGCTGACACAAGAGGAGGCGGTGTAGGGGTAGGATCTCACCCTCTCCACAGCTTGCTGCCACTCCTCACACTCCAACAACAAGCGCAATAGCAAATGCACCGGCATTCCCTCGGTTTGCCCATCTAGGGTAGAGCGCAAGAGGTTGAGGGCTACGGCCAACCCTGCTTGATTGAGGCCAATTTTGGCCAGGATCCCAGCTTCGGTCAGGGTGAGGTAGGCAGGGTGGGTATCGGAGTGAACGCGCAACAGCACACAGGCCCTGCGCTGCTCCCCAAGCCAATCCCAGGTTTGGGCCAAGTAGGTGTGGTGGGTGGAGGTAGCCTGGGGCAAGGCCGCTAGGGTAGTACATTCTCCCCCATCCGGGTTGGCTTGGGCTGGATCGATGAGATCAATCCCCTTGAATTCATGAGCAGGATCCGGTGGGTGCTGGGGCACCCCGTTTTGGAGATTGTGTTCCAGAGCAGCGGCGCAGTCGGGATGGGATCCCCTGGGAACCGATCTGGATAAAATTTCGGTGCGCAAATTGAGGGCCAGAATCTCGGCGAAACGGAAGCCACTCCCCGCGGCAATGCCTTGGATTTCTTCCAGCAGGTGGGGCACGTGGCGCTCTAGCCAGGGCAGGGATCCCTCTGCTTGGGTCTGGGCCTGCTGCCAGGTGAGACCACAGCGGTAGGCAAATTGGCGGGCGTAACTAGCAATGCTGTGGCGAATGAGTTGGGCCGCCTGGGATCCATACTGTTGGCCTCGTTGTTGGGGATCCCCCTGCAGATGAAGAATGGGGAACATGGTGCTGGTTTGCCCGTGACCTCAATAGGTGGGCAGGGAGGGATCCACCTCACAAGCCCAAGCGTGAATGCCGCCGCTGATGTTATAAACCTGGGTGAACCCGTTGGCCTGTAGCCACCGGCTCATCTGAGCAGAGCGGATGCCATGATGGCAGAGCACAAAAGTTGGCTGATTCGGATCCAGCTCTGTGAGGATCCGTTCCCTCCATTCCTCGTACCGGCTCAAGGGGTAGTTGCGAAAGCCTAAAGCATTCAAATTCACCAGCTCCAGCTCTGCCGGTTCCCGCACATCGATCAATTGCAGAGGCCCAGCCTCGGGATCCCGTAGGTGTTGGGCCATCTGTTGCGGCGTAATGGAACGGATGGAAGAGGACATCAATCGACTCAAGCCTACACGGATCCCCTCTCAAGATACACCGGCTCAATGGCTGCCCTGAGACTGCCTGCAAGGGTTAAGATGACACCTTGATTTGGGCTTAGCCTGTGTATGGCTGTGCAGCGCTTTTTGATCGACACGGATACGGCGGGAGATGATGTCACCTCGTTGCTCTTTGGGTTGCTCTGGCCCAACAGCAGTGTGGAAGCGATCACCGTCTGTGCTGGCAATTTGCACCTGGAACAATGCGTTGAAAATGCTCTCTATACCCTGGAGGTGGCGGGAAAAGCTGGGATCCCGGTCTATCCCGGGGCCAGCAAACCCCTGGTGGGCAAGCTGGTTACAGCGGCCTACGTCCATGGAGAAGACGGCATGGGCAATTCTTTTTTCCCCAAGGCCAGGCAGCGCCCGGAATCGCTTTTCGCCCCGACAGCCATTGTGGAGCTGGCCAACCGCTGGGCCGGAGAGCTGCAGATTATCGCCCAAGCCCCCCTGACGAACCTGGCTCTTGCCTTGGCTCAGGATCCCAACCTACCTCACAAAGTGAAAAAACTCTGGATCATGGGTGGCACCAACCATGCTCTCGGCAACATCACACCGGCTGCCGAGTTCAACTTTTACGTGGATCCGGAAGCGGCCAAAAAGGTGTTGCAGGCTGGATTTGAGGTGGTGCTGTCCCCTTGGGATCTGGCGGTCAGCGATGGCTTTTTGACACGAGAAGAGCTAGAACCGATCCTCTCCCTGGATACTCCCCTCAGCCGCTTTTACTTAGCGGTGAACCGGGTGGCCTGGGAGTTCAACCGCTCCCATCCTGAAGGGGGAGGTCTTGACGGCATCACCCATCCCGATTCTTTAACCATGGCCATGGCTTTGCAGCCGGAACTGATTGGCCAAAGTTCCCGTCACTATGTGGACGTGGAATGTTGCGGAGAGCTAACTCGCGGCTATAGCTTGGTGGATCGCCTAGGCATTCTGGGTCGGCCTGCCAATGCTGAGGTTGTGCTCAGAGCGGACAAAATGGCTTTTCGAGAGATGCTAATCAAGCTACTGGGGCGATAGGAAACCATCATGATGCGCAAAACCTTGGGGATCTCTTGGGTATTAACGGGGATATTGACGGGGCTGTTCGTTCTCAGCAGTGCCGCTCAGCCTCAAATACGGGTGGGTATTGCCTTTGGAGAAGGGGGCAAAAACGATCGCAGCTTCAACCAATCGGCGGCAGAAGGGGCGGAACGCGCCAAGCAGGACTTTGGAGTGCAGGTGTTCGACTTTGAGCCGACGGATCCCTCCCAACTGGGGCCGGGGGTACGCAAGTTTGCCGAAGAGGGGTTTGATGTAGTGATTGGGGTGGGCTTTGCCCTGGAACCGGCTGTTACCGCCAGTGCCGCTGAGTTCAAAGAGGTGAAGTTCGGCTTGGTGGACGCAGTTTCCCCCGAAAAAGACAACGTGGCCAGCCTCCTCTTCCGAGAACATGAGGGATCCTTTTTGGTGGGCTACATTGCCGGCAAGCAAACCCAAACCGGTGTAGTCGGCTTCTTGGGGGGCATGGACATCCCCCTGATCCACAAGTTTGAGGCGGGCTATCGAGCCGGGGTGGAATATGCCTGCGCCGAAGACGGCATCACCTGTCGCGTCATTGCCAACTATGTCGGGACTACGCCCGCCGCCTGGAACGATCCGGCCCGAGCCAAAGAGATCGCTGCTGCCCAAAAAGCCCAAGGGGCCGACATCATCTATGCCGCTGCCGGGGGATCCGGCCTGGGGTTGATCGACTTTGTCAAGCAAGAGAGATGCCTCAGAGCCTCCGATCTGCCCGCCGGGGTGAGTTTCATTCGGGATCCCTTTGCGGAAGTGCCCAAGCCCGCAGATTATGCCAGCCTCTGCAGTGGGGATACCCGTCCGCTGTTCTTTATCGGTGTGGATGCTAACCAAAACTACCTGGGGGATACCGATAACAACCCTGCCACCCTCAACCACGGTCTCACCTCGATGCTGAAGAGGGTGGATGTGGCCACCTATGAAGTGATTCGCAGCGTGGTGGAAGGCAACTTTGTCGGCGGCATTCAAACCTTTGGCCTGGAGAATGAGGGTGTCGGCTATGCTCTGGATGAGTACAACCAAGCCTTGCTCCCGGCAGATTTGGTGGCCGCCGTGGAAGCGGTGAAGCAGAACATTATCGCCGGAACCCTCCAAGTTCCTGAAGAGCGCTAGATTTTTGAGATTTTTGTTGCCGATTGATGATTGATTGCGGATCCCTTGCGAAGCCTTGACTGAGGAGGGGATTCGTTAGAGGATGCTTTTGCTGAGGGCATTGGATCCCAGCTTGGCCATCTGTACCTTGACCCCGTGGCAGTTGTTTGTTGCTCTGACAACCTTGACCGCTAAGCGCTTGAAAGGGCTTTCCACCTATGCTTGGCCAAGTATCCAAATCTGGTTGGGGGATCTGTTCAGCCTTGCTGCCTCTGTTGGCGGGGGTTGCCCTCGGCTGTGGGGGTGGCGGCGGCAGTTCTCCACCTCTTCCTCCGCCAGGTGGCGGGCCCATCATCCTGAGAGTGGATCCGGCCAGTGGCCCCTTTACCAAACTGGCAGACGCAGTTGCAGAGGCGCAGCGACTTCAGACTGCCACAGCCGGCCTGGAGGTGCTGATCGAGATTTTGGGGACGGGCAGGGAAACTTTGCAAAGCAACCTGGCCCTGGATGGCGGCGATGGCACCAACGGCGGTCGCATTCGCATCACCAGCTCCACCGCCTATGAGATCCTGACCGGGCTCTTTGACGTGATTGTAGCCGGCCAAACCAGCCTGCAGGGGGTGGACGTGGTGCTGGGAGGTGGACGGGTGCAGGTGAACAACGGTACCTTTCAACCGGGCAAGGTCACCCTTAACGACCCCCGCTCCAACATCTTGGTCAACGGCAATGCTGCAGTTCTGGAGGGGGCCTTGGGTCAGTTAGCCCAGATCTTGTGCCAGCAATTTTTGGATCCCTGTGTGCAGATCTCTGGGAATGGCCGGGTCAGCCGTGTCTCGCCGATTGTCAGTAAAACGGGTGGGGTGGGCATAGGCACTGTGCCGGGCAGCAATCCCACCATTGAAAACAACACGATCCTCCTCCAGGCTTTGGGGGCTTTGGCCGTTCGCTATGGTGACAACTCCGGCGGGATCTTCCGCAACAACCAAATCGAAGGGGATCCACCCACGGCTGGAGCCGGCTTGGTACTGCAGGCGCGGCAAGCAGGTACGAGTGGCACTACCGGGATTCAGCTGGATGGGGCAGGCTCAATTCCATCCATTCAATCCAACCGGATCGGCGTGGGTGGGATAGCCGGGAGCGTCGGCATTCGCATTTTGCAAGGAACACAAGCCCGTACCCTTTCTGGAAATACATTTCTGGCTCGGGGCGAGGGCATAGGGATAGCAATTCAAGCAGCCCCCGGCACCCCAGATGCGGTAGTTGCAGCCTACCTGGCCGACAACACTTTCCAAGGAAACTTTGCTCAGAGGGTCACTGGGGAACCTGCGCCCACGCCAACTCCTACCCTGAGGCCACCACCAACTCCTGCACCGACACCCTCTCCCACTCCTGCACCGACACCCTCTCCCACCCCCACACCTCCAGTATTGGGCACCGGCCCCATTCAAGTTACCTTGAGTTGGAACACCATCGATGACCTTGACCTGTATGTTACGGATCCCACGCAGCAGACCGTGTTTTTTAACAACCGAATTGTCCCTTCTGGAGGACGGCTGGATGTGGATGCCAATGCCGACTGTGTTGCCGTAACCCAAAATGCTGTGGAGAATGTCTTTTGGGCTTCCACCCCGCCCTCAGGGCCATACTTCATCGAGGTGAGATTGTTCCGGCGCTGCTCCCAATCAACTGCTCCCATTCCCTTTACCGTAACGGTTCGCAAGAGCGGAAACGTCGCGCAGACTTTTAGCGGCTTGGCCACATCCCCTGGCTTGGCGGGTAGGTTTACGTTTTCCTTCCCCTGAAGTTAGCCAAGGCTGGCAGCCATCTGCCCTGCCCACGTATGGCCATTTTGGTTCAGACTAGGACACCACACCTATACTCATACTCAGATCTTTGATTGCAGATCGCAGGGTTCAGAAGACCTTATTTCTGCGCCCCAGGCATCTCATTCCCACTAAGGACAGCTCCAACTTCGCGGCCTCGACGCTTTTTCTGGCCATCACCTTGCGGCAGCGGGCGATGCTGGAAGGCAGTCCCACAAGTTCAAACAGTCACATCCCCTGGGAAAGGGGCTAGGGGTGGCGGACAGCGGCGCGGAGCGCTTTGCGTCAGCATGAGTGCGGGAGTATGTCACGCTATTCCGCAGCAGCCTTGGCTGCTTTCGCTTCGGCTTCCTTAGCAGCTTTGGCCGCTCTCATTTCCGCCAGAATCTCCTCCGGTCGTTTGCCAGCCCGCTGGGATCCAGCAGGCAAGTCGTGGGGATCGATCACCCCTTTGGGCAGATAGGCAAACTCCCGCAGTGGGGTCACCATTGGGTCCTCAGTTACCTTGGAGGGCAGACGGCCCATCGCCACCTGATGGTAGTTGAGGTCATGGCGGTCGTAAGCGGCCAGCTCATAATCCTCGGTTACCGAGAGGCAGTTGGTGGGGCAAAACTCCACACAATTGGCGCAGAAAATGCACACCCCGAAATCAATGCTGTAGCTGTAAAGCTCCTTTTTCTTCAGCTCTGGGTTGTAGGCCCAATCCACCACCGGCAGGTCAATTGGGCAAACTCGAACACAGATCTCGCAGGCAATGCACTTGTCGAACTCGAAGTGGATGCGTCCCCGAAAGCGCTCAGAGGGGATCAGCTTTTCGAAGGGGTATTGCACGGTTACCGGGCGCCGGCCCATGTGGTCGAAGACAACCCCCATCCCTTGGCCGATGTACTTGGCGGCTCGGAAGGCATCGCCCACATATTCTTTGACACGCCTGAGAAACGTCATGACCTATGTTCTCCCTCTCTTGCCTCTTTACTTCTCATTCAACCCCCAAAAAAGGTGGGGAAGGCGAGCTTTAGGGCTGCCGTCAGCAGCAAGTTAACAAAGGATACAGGCAGCAAAAACTTCCACCCCAAGTCCAGCAGTTGGTCAATGCGCACCCGCGGCAAGGTCCAGCGCAGCAGGATGGCCAAGAAGATGAAGATAAAAGCTTTGACCATCGTCATGACAATGCCTAAGGCCGCCGCGCCGATCTGCAAGAAAGGGTTATCCAAAGGAATCCCGGCAAGTGCAGCAATCGTTTCCACCGGCACCACAAACGACCAACCCCCCAAGTACAGCACTGCCGCAATCAGAGAAGCCAGCAGCAAGTTGGCGTAGGATCCCAGATAAAAGAGGGCAAACTTCATGCCGGAGTACTCCGTTTGGTAACCGGCCACCAGCTCTTCTTCTGCTTCCGGCAAATCGAACGGGATCCGCTCCGTTTCCGCCAGAGCCGAGATCAAGAAAATCACAAAGCCAATGGGCTGCCGCCAGACGTTCCAGCTCAGAATGCCCAGGCCGCTCTGCTGCTCCACGATCCCCACCGTGTCCAGACCGTTGCTCATCAGCACCACGGCCAACACTGACAGGGCCAGCGGCAGTTCGTAGCTGATCGATTGAGCTGCCGCTCGTAGCCCACCCAGCAAGGAGTACTTGTTATTGGAACCGTAGCCCGACATCAACAAACCGATGGGTTGCACGCTGGAGGTGGCGATCAGGAAGAACACGCCAATGGCAATGTTGGAGATCAATAGGTTCTGGCCAAAGGGAACCACCAGGTAGCACAAAAAGACGGGCAGGAAAACCAATATCGGCCCCAGCGTAAACAAGACTGGGTCGGCCAAGATGGGCAGAACATCTTCTTTGGTCAGCAGCTTGATGCCATCGGCAATCGGGATCAGCACCCCCTGAGGGCCGGCCATGTTGGGGCCAATCCGCTGTTGGGCTGCTGCCGAGATCTTGCGCTCCAGCCAAGTCATGACCATCACCCCCAAGGTGGCGGCGATGATCAGCAGCAACATCGGCAGGGGCATCCAGAGGGCATGGGCTGCACCTGCTCCCAAGCCTAGGTTCTGTAGGGCAGTCTCGAAGCCAAGTTGTAGGTCGATACCAGCGTTTGTCATGGGGGTGAGTAGCTCCCTAGAGACGGTTGGTCAGGTAAGGTTCGGGATCCCTGTAGCTAAGTTTTCCCGTTGGGATCCGATTGGGGGGGACGGTTGCGGCGGCGTAGCTCCTGCTGGATGATGGCCTGAAGGCGAGCATCAGATAGCTCTTCCGCGCGGCGGCGCCTTTCCTCTTGGTACTTAGCCCATTGCTTGGGGCCGATAACCGCAGCAATGATAGACACAATCAACAGCGGCAGAACCAAGATCACCCAGGCCATCGCCTTTGTCCTCGCTTTCCGTTCTTAGCGATTCCTAGCGATCCACCTCGCCCATGATGATGTCAATGCTGCCGAGGATGGCGATCATGTCGGCTACCTTCATGCCGCGAATGAGCTGAGGCAGTACCTGCAAATTGACAAAGCCGGGGGGGCGGATCTTCCAGCGCCACGGGCAAACGTTGTCGTCTCCCACGATGTAAATGCCCAGCTCTCCTTTGGCGCTCTCCACGCGCACGTAGGCTTCCCCTTTGGGGATCTTGAAATTGGCGGAAGGCTTTTTGCTGATGAACTGGTAGTCCCCTTTGTTCCACTCCGACTTCGGCCCCTCCAGCATCCGCTTGGCTTCCAGGTTTTCAAAGGGGCCTCCTGGCAAAGCCTTGACGGCTTGCTGCACGATCTTGCAGGACTCCCGCATCTCTTTCATGCGCACCCGATAGCGGGCCAGGCAATCCCCTTCGGGGTAAACGGCCACCTCCCAGTCGAAGTCGTCGTAGCACTCGTAGTGATCCACTTTGCGCAGATCCCAGTTGACGCCGCAGGCCCGCAACATGGGACCCGACAGACCCCAGTTGATGGCGTCTTGCTTGGAGATGGCTCCCACCCCTTCCAGCCGCCGGCGGAAAATCGGGTTGTCGGTAACCAGCCGCTCGTATTCATCCACTTTGGGCAAGAAATACTCGCAAAAGTCTAGGCATTTTTCCGTCCAGCCGTAGGGCAAGTCCACCGCCACGCCGCCTACCCGGAAATAGTTGTTGTTGATCAGGCGCATGCCGGTGACGGCTTCAAACAAGTCTAGGATCCACTCCCGCTCCCGCATGGCGTAGAGGAAGGGGGTTTGGGCGCCCAAATCCGCCAAGAAGGGACCAAACCAAAGCAGGTGGTTGGTGATGCGGGTCAGCTCCAACATGATCACCCGCAGGTAGCTGGCCCGTCTGGGCACGCTGATCCCGGCCAGTTTCTCAACGGCATTGACGGTGATGGCCTCGTTGAACATGCCGGCCCCGTAGTCCCAACGGGAGACGTAGGGCAGGTATTGCACCACCGTGCGGTTTTCGGCGATTTTTTCCATGCCGCGGTGCAAGTAGCCAATCACCGGTTCGCAATCGACGATGTTTTCGCCATCTAGGGTGACTAGCAAACGCAAAACCCCATGCATAGAGGGATGGTGCGGCCCAAAGTTGAGCAACATCCGGTCGGTACGGGTCTCGATCATGGGCATGGGCATAGCCGCCGCCTCCGCAACTGAAGAATGTTCATGGTCTGCAACATTTGCAGTATAGCGGTTTTCTTCTGCCTTCTCGGGATCCCATGCCATCAAGGATCCCAATCCTCGATATTGAAAGTCTCCAGGGGAACTCAACTAGAGTGAGAGAAAAAGGAGGGAGACCGATGGCTATATCCCGTTCACCCGCGAATGGCCCATCCCGGAGAGAGCAGCAACATCCGCAGTATGCCACCGACCGGGCTGTGCTCGATGAGCTGATGGTGCAGGCTCAGGAGAGGCCCCTCTCCGAGTGGGTGCTGGCGGAAGTTGCCCGTTTGCGCATCCGTTACCACGGTTTCCCCGGTGCCTGGGATCTGCAGCGGGATTTGGATCAGATCTTGGAACAGTGGGGCATGAGCGAAGAAGAGCTGTTCGCCCAGACCCGCCAGATCCATGCCCGCGGCCAGGTGTACAACCGCAGCTTTAGCACGCGAGACGACTGGGCCTAGAGGCAGGCTGGGGGGCGGGATCCCTCACCCCCATCCCCTCTCCCTCTGGGAGAGGAGAGCCCGCCGCTACCTAAGAGACGTGAAGTTGCTCGGCAAAGACGGGATCCAAAGGCACATCTAGGGCGGCAATCACCTTGGTCCAGAAGTTCATAAAGCCAATCCAAGCCGATAGCTCCACCAGATCTTCATCTGACCAAATGGCTTTTAGCTGGGCAAAGAAGCTATCGGTGACCACCATGCTGGGCACGGTCATCCGCTCAGCGTACTCGATAGCCAGCTTTTCCGCCTCGGTGTAGAGGGTGCTGGTGCGGGCCTGGGCCACCGCCGCAATTTTGGCCGGGGTAGCTCCGTACTTTTGCGCCTGCAGGGTGTGGTAGGGAAGGCAGTAGTGGCGGCAGCCGTTGATTTGGGCAATGCGGATGCTGACCAGCTCCTTCAGCTCTTCAGGCAAGTTGGGGTTTTGGGTGTGCAGCGCCCCGTACAGGTTCATCACGGCTCGCATCAGTTGGGGCTTGTGGGCCATCACCTGCAGGGGGTTGAGGGCGGTGCCGTAGGTTTTCTCCAGGCTTTCGTAAACCTTTTGCAGTTGCTTATCGGCTTTCTCTGGGGTAACAGGAGGGATCCGCATGGGCAGTCTGTAAAATTGCAGCATTCTCGACTTTAGCGCGTCTGGGGGATCCGCCCAAGCCTGAGGGGCGCTTCACGGTCTGGGGGAGGGATCCCTTCTCCGCCTGAAGCCAGGCACCTGCCTCCCTTCTTACTTGTCAAGGGTCAAGGATTGCCCAAGGATTGCTCAACGGCTTCCACCTGCTGCTGGGTGGCTGTGGCCCCTTGGTTGAGGGTTTGCTGCAGTTGATCCCGCGATTGGTAAATCTGCAGCGGCCCACCTTGAGGGATCCCCTGCTGGGCAGCTTCCGGGCTGGCTTGTTCCGGCCTTGGCTCCGAACTCAGCGGGTTGCGATAGAGGCGGTTAACCAGCAAAAATCCCACCAGCACCACAGCAGTTGCCACCAAAAGCCGAACCATACTCGGATCCCTTGCAAGCTTCTGATTCTAGAATGCCCTCAAAGAGCATTAGGTGGTCAGATGTTGGGCAAAGTTGTGCAGGCTTCCCAGCCGGTACGGGTTGGCATTGGCGGCCCGGTGGGATCTGGAAAAACCGCTTTGGTGGAAAAGCTCTGCTTGGCGCTGCGGGACCACCTGTCTTTGGCGGTGGTGACCAACGATATCTATACCCGCGAGGATGCCGAGTTTTTGGTGCGGGCCAAGGCCCTGGAGGCAGAGCGGATCATTGGCGTAGAGACCGGCGGCTGCCCCCACACCGCCATTCGGGAAGATGCCTCCCTCAACCTAGACGCCATTCAGGAGCTGGAGCGCCGCTTTTGCCCCCTGGATCTCATCTTGGTGGAATCGGGGGGGGACAACTTGGCAGCTACCTTCAGCCCGGAGCTGGTGGACGCCTGCATTTACGTCATCGACGTGGCCGAAGGGGACAAGATCCCGCGCAAAGGCGGGCCGGGGATCACCCGCTCCGACCTGCTGGTGATCAACAAGATCGATCTGGCTCCCTATGTGGGAGCAGACTTGGGGGTGATGGAACGGGATGCCCGTCGCATGCGGGGAGATAGGCCCTTTGTCTTTACCAACCTGCGCACGGGTGAGGGGCTGGAGCAGGTTCTCAGTTGGCTGGAGCGGGAGGTGCTGTTTCGCCCCATCAAGGCCGACCCCCCCTCGGTGAGCCGCCTGTGAACTTCGGTAAGGCCATCTTGAAGGCAACCCGCCGAGGCGACCATACCCACATTTGGGAGTATTCTCAGGCTCCCTTGCAATGGCTGGGATCCCCTGGGGAGCCACCTGTGTACTACCTGCGCAACCCCAACGGCGGCCTGCTGGGTGGGGATCGCCACCGGATCGAGATCGGGCTGGGGCCAGGCTCGGCGCTGGAAATTCGCACCCAAGGGGCAATGCGGCTACATCCCGGCTTGATTCGGCAACAGGTCAAGGTCAAGCTGGCCCCCACCAGCCAGTTGATCTGGATCCCTCACCCGACCATTCCGGGGGCAGGGGCAGACTTTCGCCAGCAGGTGCAGATCGAACTGGATCCCACAGCCCGCCTGGCCTATGCCGAGATCTGGACTGCCGGACGGCTGGCCATGGACGAACGCTGGCAGTTTGAACATCTTGCCAACTGCTTGCAAGTTTGGGTCACTGCTGGGATCCCATCCTCCCCCGAGGGGAGAAAACTCTGGCTGCAGGAACACATAGACCTGCACTTTCCCCATCGGCAGGTCTCCGCCGCGTCAGTGCTGGGATCCCATCTCTGTTGGGGATCCCTGTACTTGCTGGGGGATTGGCCGGAACCCACTTGGCTGACCGTTCACATCAGCGGAACGGAGTCCCCATACTGGCTGGTCAAGTCTCCGGATCCTATCTGTAAGGGTTGGATTCTGCGCCAGGTGGGGCCACAGGCAGAGGCCATTTGGCGGCATTTTGGCCAGGTTGCACTACAGCTTGCTCAAGCCAAGGGTGGCTCACCCCAGGGGTGGTAGACTAAGGCTGACTCAAACCAACCGGTTGACCCAAGGCCGGGACGGAGTCCTTTGAACGCTGCTCAACGGATTCTCAGACGCTCTGTCCTCAGGGGGCGAAGTCGCTGGCTGCTCCTCTACGAGAAGGGGATGGCCCTGCTGGCCCTGAGCAACCTGTGCTTGGTGCTCTTCGACATGAGCTATGTGCCTGGGCGAGATTTTTGGCTCCAGGGTCGGGTGCAAATTTTTGGCGCCTTTGGTCCTCCCATTCCGCTGCCGATTCTCTCCGAAGAAACCAGCCGTTCCCCGGTGACCGACCTATACGATCCCATCAAAGGTATCGAGCCCAACCCCGAAACCCAGCGCTACTTGGCCTTGGTGGATGAGCTGCGCCAGGTTACCCTGCGGTTTGGCGTGGAGTCGGAAGCGGCAGCACCGATCCTGGCCCGCTTGCGGGAGCTCAGCGACGAGATGATTGAGACCAATCCCTTTCAGGGCGCCAACAAAACTGGCCAGTTTGTGCGTATCCTCAATTTGATGCGGGAGCACATCCCAGAAGCCGACTCTGCCAGAGCCGCCTTTGCCCGCTTTTGGACTGCTGAGTACTTGGCCGGCGCCGATCCCGCAGATGGAATTGAATTTTTCCAGACCCGGCTGCGCCCCCTCTTTGAGACCAACTATTTCCGCCCCATTGGTGAGAGCGGTAACCCTGTTGACTTTTTCCCGGTGCTGGATTTTCCCTTCGTGCTTCTGTTTGGGCTGGAATTTTTGCTGCGCACGGTGGCCATCAGCCGTCGCTACACCGGCGTCAATTGGCTGGATGCTATGCTCTGGCGTTGGTACGATGTGCTGCTGCTGCTGCCCTTTTGGCGCTGGCTGCGGGTGATCCCCGTCACCATCCGGCTGGGACAAGCACAGTTGCTGGATCTGGAGCGGGTACGCGCCCAGGTGAGCCAGGGCTTTGTTACCAACTTCGCCGAGGATCTGACGGAAGTCATTGTTGTGCGGGTGATTAACCAAATCCAGGTATCCATTCAGCGGGGATCCCTGCCCCTGCTGCCGGCAGCGCGTACCCAGCGCGACTACATTGACATCAACAACACCAACGAGCTGGAGGCGATTGCCAACCTGGTTTTTCGCATTGTTCTCTACCGCGTTTTGCCCCAGGTGCAACCGGAATTGCAACAACTGCTCCGCTACAACCTGGATGGCCTGCTCAAGCAGTTGCCTGCCATGCAAACTCTAGAACAGCTTCCCGGCCTGGGATCCCTGCCTGGCCAACTGACGGAGCGCCTGGCCAACGAGCTGACCACCACCACCTACAAAACCCTGACGGGCAGTTTCGAGGATCCCGTCGGCTCCAAGCTGGCAGCGCAACTGATGCAGCGGTTTGGTGAAGTCTTGGCACGAGAACTCACCCAGGAGCACGCTTTGGAGGAAATTCGCTCTCTCCTGCAAGACTTGCTGGAAGAGATCAAGATCAACTACGTCGAGCGGCTATCCCACGAGGATCTGGAGGAGGTGATGGAGCAAACCCGCCAGCTTCGGCAAAAGGCCCAGCAACTGGAGAAAGACCGCCGCAACTAGGGTTGGGAGGATTGGTTGACGAGGTTTCGCCAGTTCAGTAGGATAATGTTTCCAGGTCGGGCGAGTGGCGAAACTGGTAGACGCACCGCACTCAAAATGCGGCGGGAAACCGTGTCGGTTCGAATCCGACCTTGCCCATGATTTTTAGTCTGCTGTGACGAGCTGTAAGGCTCGCTGCTTTCTGGGTTTGGTAGGTTGATCCGTCTTGCCTCTTCTCACAGGGGTTTGGTGATAGAACCAGCCAAGCCCTTCTGGAGCAGGGTGCCAGCGGGACGGAGTCCTTAGATAGGGCAGCCAGAATCGGGCTCATCCTGCATCCTAGAGATGAAGCTCTAGCCGCTAAACTGGGGAATCATGGATGCAACTTTGGAATCTTTCTTTGCCTCTGCCACCCAAATTGGGCTAGGTCTAGCAGGCTTGCTGGCTGTGCTCACCCTGCTGGCCTGGATCCGCAATTGGCCCTTGAAGTTTGCGCTGGTGGGCTACACGGCGTTTGCGCTGGTTTTAACAGCGGGATGTTTTGCCCTCAGCTTGGGGCCGATCTTTCGCTCCCGCATTCCCGGTGCTGCCCCCTACACCACCGTCTATGACCAAGGGGCGGATCGAGCGGTTATTGCTGTCAGCCCGGATATCACCCCAGAGCAACTGATCCTCACCCTGAAGCAGGCGGCCAGCGATTTGGGATCCCCGGGCCGCTTCTCCACCGGTTCGCCGGTGTTCACCTTGCGGGCCCGCACCGTCATCCATCCCGAGCCGGGAGTTTCCGAGCCGTTGCTCTTGGGCACGCTGCAACAGCCGTTGGGAAAGCGCCTGCGCACCCCAGAAGAACAACAGCAGCAGCAGATCCATCTGGAGGAAGAGGCCTTTGCCCGGCTGCGGAAGTTGGCCCAGGGTCAGGCTTCTGCCGCCTTGTCTGCAGAGGGAGCGGAAGAGCCAACCACCGGGATCCCACTTGCCCAGTCTTGAGCGCTGAGCCAGCGGCGCAGATCCTGTCCCACCCGGTCGGGGATCTCCCAGGGAAAGAGATGAGCCACGTTGGGATAGACAATGCAGGTGCAGTGGGGCAGGGCGCGGGCTGTGGCCAGGCTGCTGTTGGCGGTGATGTGGCAATCCTGCTCGGCGGCCATGAGCAGTACCGGGATGCGAATTCGGTGCAGATCTCCCTCGCGGTTGTAGCCCCGTTGCAAAGCGGCGCGCAGAGCTTGGCGAGCCTGGGGGGAGGTGTGCAGATAGGCGGGCAAGGCCATGTGCGCCAAATACCGATAGGCCGTTGGGGTCTGTTGCTGCATCAGGTAGCGGTAAAGGGAGCGACGGCCAAAGGTCTCGATGTTCCATTCCCAGCCGGGCCAAAGCCAGTTGAGCAGCGAGGCAACGCCGGTGTTGACCTGATCCCAAAAATCGGTGGGGGGATGGTTGCTGCGGGGGCAGGCGGCACTGGCCACCAAGACCAAACCCTTTACCCGCTGCGGCAGACGCAAAGCCAACTCCAGGGCCAGGATCCCGCCCAAGGACCAGCCCAGAACCAGACACTCCTGCCAGCCCAGGCGATTGAGCAGTAATTCCAAATCCTCCAGGTGCTCCTCCATCTCGAAGGGATCCACCACCTGCGAACGTCCATAGCCGCGCAGATCTGGCGCCACACAGGGGTGCATTCCCGCCACTGCCTCTGCAAATACCGCCATGCAGTCGGCATTGCCCGGATGGCCGTGGAGCATCAAGATTGGGAGGGAGGGGATCCCTTCTCCCCAAGTACGATAGTGGAGCTGCAGGCCCATCGCTTGACAT
Organism: Synechococcus sp. R55.4; assembly: GCF_047461935.1. Lineage (NCBI taxonomy): Bacteria > Bacillati > Cyanobacteriota > Cyanophyceae > Synechococcales > Synechococcaceae > Synechococcus > Synechococcus sp. R55.4. The sequence goes on from NZ_JANSIF010000012.1 coordinate 23,032, forward strand.
TCTCCCTGCCCTAAATGGCAAGGATTCTTTCCCAGGTTGCAGGATGACTCCTAACTTTCTGAGCTACACCACCCTTGCAAGTGGTGGGGGATGCTATGACGCCACCTACTGGGATGAACTCCCAGATACTTTCCCTGTTGACACTGCGCCCTATTCAAGTTGGCGGAGTTCGTTCAACACCATAGCACAAAGCCGCCCTGGTCGCGTCAGCGGGCCGTAGGCCTTAGGGCGGGGCTTGCAACCCAGTTTTCTTGGTCAAAGCTTCTCTTCTGCCCCTGTTTTGAAACTGATCCGAGGCCAATACCCTATTTTTCTCCCTGCCTAGTGCCTCTCTGGCCGATGTCGGGTAGATTTGGCGGTAGCCATCGCTGAAGAATCGGTCAACGCTTTATGAACAGCCCGATCCAGGATTGTGAGCCCCCCGTTTCACCTCGCTCTGAGCAGGGCAGTCTGGGTTGGAGCCTTCCCCTGAAAGGCTTGGGATTTGGCTTGTTTTTCGGATCCCTAGTTTGGGCAGGATGGGCAAGTCAACTCCAGCTATGGGCCCAGCCGGTCGAACAGCAACCTCAGGAAGAAGTCCTTGTGCCGGGGCGCAATCTGGATCCTGGGCCGCAAATCCGGGTGCGTAACGAGCTGGTCAAGATCTGTGGGGACTATCGTTGCGAAGGCTATCGCTTTTCGGTACGGGTACCGATCAGCCCTGAAGACACCCTGGAAACTCTGCTGGGGCGGCTGGATACGGAGATGCTGCGGGAGGTGGATCGGGTGTTTCAAACTCGGCCCGATTTGAATCGAGTCATTGTCGATGGCTACGTCTTCTCGGGTACTCCCGCTTTTGTCAGCCGGGAAGTGCTGCTGCAAACAATGTTTGTGCCCCGTCACCGTTGGGAAGTGGGGCGCTTTGGGCCAGAGCAAGATGCGATTTTCTATGCCGAGCTGTTGGGACAGGTGACGCCCTTTCTAACTCCATCCCCAACCCCCACGCCTACACCTGGGCCTGTGCCTGGAGAAGGTGTGCCCCCTCTGCCCCCGCCTCCTGGGGAAACTCCTCCCATAGAGGCAACGCCTACCCCTCAAGAAACCCCAGCCCCTCCGCCTCCGCCCCAAGGGGATGTGATCCAGCGGCAGCCGATTCAGCCCTGAGGGGGTTATGGGGTGGCTAAGTCTGGGTTGTGAGGGATCCTCAGGATCCCTTGTTTTGTGACCAGGCCAGTGCCCTCCCAGTTGTCGCGGGGTTGAGTCCTGAGCCGAGGTGATCTAGGCTTCAAAAGTGGAGGGATCCCTCCAATTCATTGCTTGACTGGTGTGTGGCGGCATGGCAGGACACAGCAAGTGGGCCAACATTAAACGGCAAAAGGCCCGTGTAGATGCCAAAAAGGGCAGCCTCTTTACCAAACTCTCGCGGGCCATCATCGTGGCAGCTCGCAACGGCTTGCCAGATCCGGATGGGAATTTTCAGTTGCGGGCGGCAGTGGAGAAAGCCAAAGCAGCGGGGATGCCCAGCGAAAACATTGAACGAGCCATTGCCAAGGGAGCCGGCAACTGGAGCGACGACAGCCCCCTGGAAGAAGTTCGCTACGAGGGCTACGGCCCCGGTGGGGTGGCTGTGTTGATCGAGGCCATGACCGACAACCGCAACCGCACGGCTGCCGAGGTGCGAGAAGCCTTCAGCAAAACCGGCGGCAGCTTGGGAGAAGCCGGCTGCGTGAGCTGGCTGTTCCGGCAAAAAGGGGTGATTAGCCTAGAGGGGGTGACAGATCCCGAAGCTCTGCTGCTAGCGGTAGCCGAAGCAGGCGGGGAGGATCTCAAGGTAGAGGGAACCGACGCAGAAGTCTACTGCGATTACACCCTGCTGGAGCAGGTGGCCACCTACCTGAAAAAAGAGGGCTACCCAGTGCAAGATGCGGCCATCCGCTGGATCCCCTCTACGGAGGTGCATGTGGAGGATCCCGATACGGCCAAGTCAGTGCTTGCCCTGATGGAGCGTCTCGACAACCTAGACGATGTGCAGAATGTCTATGCCAATTTCGAGATCGACGAGGCGGTGATGGAAAGCCTGGCCTAAAGGTTCTAGCGCAGCTTGACGGCGGTGCCGGCGGCGGTAACGAGGATCATTGTCGCGCTCATGTTGGTATGAATGCTAACGCCTAGGATGCCATTTGCTCCCAAACGTTTGGCTCGCTGCTCCAACTCTTCCAAAACCTTTTTCTGGGCATTCTCGAGAACTTCTTCATAGGTTCTTGTGCGTCCCCCGATGATGTTGCGGAGGCTAGCAAGGAAGTCCCGTAGAACATTGGTGCCATAAACTACCTCGGCGGTAACAATGCCCAAGTAACGCTCAACCTCTCTACCTTGGAGCACGTCTGTAGTGGTCAGCAGCATGGCTTGCTTCCTGGGTCAACACCCACCAAGATAGTCGGGATCCTCAACCTTTGGAATCGGGTTCTTGCCCTGTGTTTTCAGCAGAGTGGCGATATGTCGAAGGGCGACCAATCCCTACAGATAACCGTTCCACAACGCATAGTCATTTATCTCACCGTTGAGGTGAAACAAACGACCGGTTGCTTCCTGCTAAGGCCTCCGGCCCGCTAGCGCGATCAGTTGAAATAGATGGTAATAAAAACCACGACTGCTATCAGCCCTTGCCGCGTGGTAGGGCGCTCGAGGGGATCCCTGGCCAAGACCGGCGGCTGATACAATAGCTGCCCAGGGATCCAAACCAAAGATCTCTAGATCTCTGCTTTTCCAACAGGATTTCCCCACAAGCCCGATGGCAGGCCCAATCCGAGTGGTGGGTAGCTTGAACATGGATTTGGTGGTGCGGGTGCCCCATCATCCCGGCCCTGGCGAAACGGTGCTGGGATCCGACTACGCCACCTACCCTGGCGGCAAAGGAGCCAATCAAGCGGTGGCAGCGGCGCGGGCGGGAGCCCAAGTAGAGATGTGGGGAGCAGTGGGATCCGATGGGTTTGGGCATCTGCTCCAAGAAAACCTGGAGCACAACGGCGTGGATACCCGCCACCTGAGGCAGTTGGAGGGGCCCAGCGGCCTAGCTTTGATCACAGTGGATCCCGGCGGGCAAAACAGAATCGTGGTCAGCCCTGGGGCCAATGGTCGCTATATGCCGGAGCATTTGCCTCCCTTTACCCCGGCGGCCCTGCTCCTGCTGCAACTGGAAATCCCCCTGCCCACCGTGCAAGCTGCAGCAGAACAAGCCTTTGCCCAAGGGATCCCGATTTTGCTCAACCCTGCGCCCATCGTGCCATTGCCGGGATCCCTGTTGCGCCAGGTTCGCTACTTGGTGCTCAACGAAACCGAAGCGGCTGCCCTTGCCCAATCCCCTGTGGAGACGCCGGAACAAGCCCAAAAGGTGGCTCAAGAACTGCAGAAACACGGGATCCCAGCCGTTATCCTCACCTTGGGAGGGGCAGGGCTGGTCTGGGCAGATGGGGAAGAAAGTGGCCATTGGCCCGCTCATCCTGTGGAAGTGGTGGATACCACCGCTGCCGGAGATGGGTTTTGTGGGGCCTTAGCTGCTTGTTTGGCTGCCGGGGGATCCCTGAGGGAAGCCCTGCGTTTTGCCAATGCCGCCGCTGCTTTGGCCGTAACCCGTGCGGGAGCCCAACCTAGCTTGCCCCAGCGCTCTGAGATTGAGGCATTTTTGGCCTCTGCCGTAGAAACAGCATAGACTGCTGCTTATCAAAAGTTTTCGACGTCTGCGGTGGAGAAGTTCATTGGCCGTTTGCGTGGGTGCTAGGGGAAACCGCACCGTCCACAGGACGAGAGCGGGACGAACTCCTTTTCCTGAGCCGCTACTCATCGCCGGTGGAGGGGATCCCTTGCTCCTTTTGAGTACTGCTCAATAGTGCCTTGCCTTCCCTTGTGGGTGTTTTTAGAGTTAGGAAGTGAAAAGAAAGTATTCGGTAACTCTGATAAAGGCCTGTGAGTACCCTCCTTGCTGAAGATGACGCTCTTTACCGTCAGCATGTCCATAGCCTACTGACGCAACATTTGCCTGAGTTCGGCCCGGTATACATGGCCTCGAATGGCCGAGAGGCGTTGGAACTTTACCGTCAGCACCACCCCAACTTTGTGTTGATGGACATTCGCATGCCTGAGATGACCGGGATCGAGGTAGCGCGGCAGGTTTGGTCAGAGTGCCCCAGCACGCGCATCATTTTTTGGTCGCATTTTGCCGATGAAGTCTATGTGCGGGAGCTGCACAAGATCGTGCCTCCGCAAACCGTCTATGGCTACCTTTTGAAAAATTGCACCGATGAAAAATTGGTCAGCGCCATCCAAGCGGTGGTGCAGGATGAGCAATGCGTGATCGACCGAGAGGTGCGCGGGGTCGATTCCCGTTCACAAAACAAAATCACCGGTCTCAGCGATGCCGAGTACGAAGTGCTGATCGACATTGCCCTTGGCCTCACCGACCAGGCCATTGCTGCACGGCGCTTTTTGTCCCGCCGAGGGGTAACCAACCGTCTGCGCAACCTCTACGACAAGTTAGAAGTCAGCAACGACCAAATTGAGAGCGACGAGTGGGGAACCACTTTCAGCTTGCGGGCCAGAGCCATCCGCCTTGCTTTCAAACGGGGGTTGATCAACGCCCAACTGCTGGATGAGGAGGAAGTGCATTTGGATCACTGGCTCAGCCGCTACCGACTGGATCCGCTGGACTAGAGAGGGGGTGTTCGAGCCGTCATCGCTCTTGGCAAGCACTTGTAGTCAATTCCCTTGCCAGCGACCAAGGAGACTTGGGCTCAATGGCTGGCCACCCCGCCAAAGAACTGGGATCAAGGCTCCCTCGTACCGCTATGGAGAAGCAAGCCGGCAGTGTGGGGGGTCGCTAGCGGAAAATCATCTCGGCAACCGCCTCAAAGCCGGCATCCAACAGCCGATCCAAGACCGACTGGGCCTGGCTGCGACTGTCGTACAGGCCCGCCTGCAACACTGTTCTGCCGTTGAAAACCGTTTCCACCGCCTCGGGGATGAGCTGCCGCAATCGGTTCAAGTCATCGCTGCTTTTGGGGGTCACCAACACGCGAAATTGAGTTGCCGTTCGCGTTGGCGAAACGGAGTCGTTACCCACAGCAACCACAGGGGGGGCAACTGGAGTTGTAGTGGGAGCAGAGGGAGTAGTTGGGATCCCCGTGGACGGGCGACGGGCCGGCGGAGGCAGGAGGGTGGTGATATCCGTGAGGGGAGCCGACGGTGGCCTGGGAACAGGGTCAGCCGGCTGGGCAGGTGTGGTAGAGCCATCGGGGGTGAAGGGGACAGCCACAAACTGCTCCCCCGGAGGTTGGGGCTGGGGAGTTGCCTGAGGGCTGGAGGGATCTGGCAAGATGCGCCCTCCGGATCCTTGGGGCGGAGAGGGGGGAACCGGGGCAGTAGACTGGGGCACCGTTAAAACCGGCAAGGTGGAGGGGGTCTCAGCGGCTGGCCGGGGATCCCTGGGAGTAGCCGGCTGGGCCGGAGCGCTGGGCAGAGCCAAAGTGCCAGGGGCAATGGGGCGGGGAGCGCTGTCGGGAAGGGCGGCAACGGTGGTTTGACCGGACAGATCCAGATCCCCTTTGACCTGGCCCCGCAGTTGGTTGCCGTTGGCATTGAGGCGCAGGCCGCGGGTGGCGTTGTTGATATCGTATTGGCCGTTGCCCTCAAAGATGTTGTTGCCGGGATCCGTGGCCGTGCCCAAATCCGGCTGGGCAGTGGTGATGGCGGTGAGGCCGGTCTCCAAGTTCTGGGCGATGAGATTGTTGCGCAGGATGGGCCTGGAGCTGCCCCCGACGATCACGCCGGTACGGTTCTGCAGGATGCGGTTGTTGCGCACAATAGGCGCCGAGCGCTGGTCGATGGTGATGCCAAAGCCGGTCTCCTGGAACAGGTTATTGATGATGGTGGGCTGGGAGGTGCCCAAGACGGAAATGCCGTTGGCCCCGTTTTTATAGAAGCGGTTGCCCTCCACCCAGGGATTGGAAGCGCCGGCAATGAAGATCCCATCGTGGATGCTGCCCACAAAGCTGTTGTTGAGAATGCGCGGGGAGGCAGATTCCACCCAGAGGGCATAGCCGCGCCGCCCCTGGTTGCGCAGGGTAACTCCTCGCACTTCTGCGCCGGTTTCTGCCAGCAGAGCAACATTTTGTCGGCCTAGGGTCGGGCTCATGTAGGTACCGCCGCCAGTGATGAGATAGCCCTCTCCCAAGGTGGACTCGTCCCCACGCAAGGTGAGGCCGGCTTTCAGACGGATGGGGAAGGTTTCGCCGCTCTCCTCGCTATATACCCCGGGAAAAAGCTGAATGACGCTGCCAGCCTCAGCCCGCTGAATGGCATAAGTAATCGTCTTGAAGGGGTTATTGCGGGATCCATCCCCACGGGTATCGCTGCCGTTGGCTGCATCCACGAAAATGGCCGGGCGATTGTCCGGGAGCGGGGGAGCTTGAGGCAGGGTCTGCTCACCGGTAATGCCGGTGTCCAGGGAAGTTTGCGCCCAGCCGGGATCCAACTTTGCTGTCAGCAGTAAGGTGGTGCCAAGCATCAGAGAGGTTGCCAGCCGCGTCAGCATTGCAGAACGATGGCGCTGCGCCCGCAGGCCGGGCAGGACTGCTGTAGATTGGTGTTCGCCGGATTTCTGCAGACCAATAGGCAGTAAGGACAATAGGGAAGAGATCATGGTGGTTATCCTCACACCAGGCTGGGCTAGAGAAGAAAGGCCGAGGTTATCCTACCAAACTGAGCAGGCAGGGGCCTGCCCTATTCTCCAACTCTAAATACGGACTAACGCAGGCTTTTTTTGCAAGTCTAACACTAGCCCTAGAGTAACCTCCCTGCTTGCGCCATGACCTACAAAACCCTTGCCCCCGAACATCTGCCCCAAGAGCCGTCGCTGCTTGAATCCGGGATCCTGCTGTCTCCGGTCTCACCGTGGCAACCCCTGATTCATCTGCTGCTGTTGGGGATCCCGGCCTTCTTGCTGCTCTTGGGAAAGCTGATGGCTCAGCCGGTCTTGGGCTGGGGGGCGGTGCTGGCTTGGCTGGGCCTGGCGGGCTGGTGGGGGCGATCGCTTTGGGCTCAGATCGGACGCGACCTCTGTCGGTGGCTGACCACTTGGCCTCAATTGGCCTGGGCGGGAGTGGCCCTCAGCTTGGCCGTGATGGGAGGGATTGCCGGGAGCGGGCTGTTTTCTGCCTTGGGATCCCTGAGTTGGGAAGCAATTGGGGCTTTGGGAGAAGTGTTCGGGGCCACAGGCCAAATCTTGATTGCCATCCTGGCCGCCTACATTGCCTGGCGGCAGTACATTATCTCCCGCGATCTCACCATTCAGCAGAACATCATTACCCAGCAGCAGACCATCGACGCCTACTTTGAAGGCATTTCCAACCTGGTCTTGTCTCCCGATGGGCAGTTGGACGATTGGCCCCTGGAGCGGGCCATTGCTGCCGGGCGCACGGCTGCTTTGTTGAACGGGGTGGATCGCTTCGGCAAAGCCAAGATCCTGCGCTTTCTCTCCACCGCTAACCTGCTCAGCCCTCTGCGGCGGGATCAACACCTGGGCCGACCCATTCTGGACGGCAAAGGGGGTTACCAGCGGGATCGCGTGAACGGCATCCGAGTGGTCAACCTGGGCACGATGCTGGAGGGAGCCGACCTGCATGGCACCCTGTTGCGAGCGGTGGATTTCAGCGAAGCCAGCCTGGAGAGAGCCAACCTGAGCAGCTGCGATCTCAGCCACACCAATCTGTGCGGAGCTAACTTGCGGGATGCCGACCTGCGCGGGGCCGATCTCTACCGCGCTTTGCTGTTTGTGGGATCCCCTCAGACGGCTTCCCCCGCTCAGCCGGGGCAAAAGCCCGATTTTAAGACCGGAGCCTACACCGGCGCCATCGTGGCAGGGGCAGATTTCCGCCAGGCTCGCCGCCTTTCCCCCGAACAGCGGGCCTACCTGGTCACCTGGGGTGCCGAGCTGGATCCCGCGTCCGAACCTCCCCTCAACTCTCCTCAGCCGCGTTTGGATCCTGCCGACAAAACGGAGTCGTTTCCCCCACCTGCCCCAAGCCCTTGAGCGAGAATAAATCGATAAGCCTGGTTCAGGGCTTTTGCCGCCGATTCTTCGGCTATTGCAACTCGCCTCTCCCTTGGGGAGAAGGGCGATCCCCTTCGATTCTCAAACATGGCACGGTTGCTCACCAAGTTCTGGCTGCTGGAGCGCTATCTATTTGGGCAGATGCTCACCCCAGTGCTGACCGGTGTTGCGGGGGGAACCCTGCTGCTGCTGGTGGGCCGGTTGTTTACCCTGGCCGAGCGGCTGGTCGAGGGATCCGTCCCGCCTCTAACGGTGTTGCGTCTTTTGGTTTTGGATCTGCCGGAGATGGTGGTGCTGGGCATGCCCATTGCCGCCTTCTTTGCCACCATGCTCACCTTGGGCAAGCTGAGCGGCAACAGTGAGATCACCGCTATGCGGGCAGCCGGGATCCCGTTTAGCCGGATTTTCCGGCCCCTGCTGCTGGTGGGGTTGGCCATGAGCTTGAGCGCTTTTTTCATTAGCAACGTGCTGCTGCCGGCCAGTAAACAGCAAATCCGCCAGATCGATCAGCAAGCTTTGCTGGCCCAGGCCACCACCCCGGTGCAATACGATGTCTTTTTCAAAACCGAAGACAACCTCTGGTTCTTCATCCGCCAAGTGGATCCCCGGTTAAATACGATGCAAGATGTTACGATTTTGCGGGTGGATCCCTTGCCGGGGGGCAAATACCAGTTGGCGGAAGTGACCTTGGCCGCTCAGGCAGTGTGGAATGGACTGGAGTGGAGCCTCAGCGAAGGAGCGACCCACCTTTACGGCCCCACGGGTCTCAGCATTGCCGAGCAAACGTTTCATCGCAAGCCGTTGCAAGTTTCTCAGGATCTGGCTACCCTAATGCAGCCGCCGGTTCCCCCCAGCGAGTTGAGCTTACCGGAGCTGGCGGAGCGGATTTCCCGCCTGGCCCGCTCCAATCTCAATACTCAGGCTCTGCGCACCGAGTTCCACATGCGCTTCTCCCTGCCCTTGGCCAGCTTTTTTGCCGTGCTGATTTCGCTACCCCTGGGATCCACCACCGCGCGGCGGGTGGGACGCTACGGGGGCGTCGTCTTCGGGATCCTGTTGGTGTTTGCCTACTACGTGGTGCTCAGCGTGTCTCGCAGCTTGGGAGAAGCCGGCGCCCTTCCCCCCTGGGCAGCGGCCTGGAGCTTCAACATCCTCTTCGGCGGCCTCGGCCTGCTGCTTTTGGCCCGCTTCTTGCGCTAGGGATCCACCCTAGAATCCGCCAGTCTCAGTTCTCAAGGATGTCTCGAAGAAGGCAGGGATCAACTTTCCTTTCTCTCTCCTCTCGCCTCGCGTAGCTCAGGTTTCCGTCCCCTTGCGGGGAAAAGGTAGGGATCAACGCAACGACCCGAAAATGACCGGTATTCAGATCCCGGAGGGTTTCCGTCCCCTTGCGGGGAAAAGGTAGGGATCAACCTGGGTAGCCTGTCGGTCAAGATCAAGCCCTCGCAAATGTTTCCGTCCCCTTGCGGGGAAAAGGTAGGGATCAACATTACGATGAGTACTTATTATACTGCACGCTTTACGAAACGTTTCCGTCCCCTTGCGGGGAAAAGGTAGGGATCAACGCTGTCTCGTATCCCAAGGTGCTCCGGGGGCTTCTTGGCGTTTCCGTCCCCTTGCGGGGAAAAGGTAGGGATCAACATGAGTGTTGGAAAGCTCTGCAGGAAAAGTAGTCTAGGTTTCCGTCCCCTTGCGGGGAAAAGGTAGGGATCAACGTGGGACAATTATCCGCGTTACCGCGGTAGGACGATGGGGTTTCCGTCCCCTTGCGGGGAAAAGGTAGGGATCAACCATAAAAGCAAAAGCGAAAAGTCAGACACCTGACCAAGTGTTTCCGTCCCCTTGCGGGGAAAAGGTAGGGATCAACTGTAAACATTGCATCCCGTCTTGGCATTGAGATTCCGAATGTTTCCGTCCCCTTGCGGGGAAAAGGTAGGGATCAACTGGACATTTCGGCTAAACTGGGCGCTTTTCCCAAGAGCGCAGAGTTTCCGTCCCCTTGCGGGGAAAAGGTAGGGATCAACCTAAAAAGACTCAAATCTTTGAGCACAAACTTGACCGGGGGTTTCCGTCCCCTTGCGGGGAAAAGGTAGGGATCAACCCTTCTTGTCCTCACTGACGGAGTGGACCAGGCTCCGCCAGTGTTTCCGTCCCCTTGCGGGGAAAAGGTAGGGATCAACAGAAGATCATCGAAGGGCAACGCAAGACCTTAAAGCTGACTGAGTTTCCGTCCCCTTGCGGGGAAAAGGTAGGGATCAACACATTAGACGAATGGTCGACACCATATTGGCATCGATCTAGAGTTTCCGTCCCCTTGCGGGGAAAAGGTAGGGATCAACGGGTTGAAAGGTCTCAGCCCAGCGGGCCTGAATGTGCGGTTTCCGTCCCCTTGCGGGGAAAAGGTAGGGATCAACAACGGTGCGGTTCTAATCGAAATCTAGGGGCATTACAGGTTTCCGTCCCCTTGCGGGGAAAAGGTAGGGATCAACGTCAGTACATTCGCGACATTGCGAAGATCCTCGGAAAAGTGTTTCCGTCCCCTTGCGGGGAAAAGGTAGGGATCAACAACCAACGCCCGAGAGGGGTTGGTAAGGCAGTATGAGGCGTTTCCGTCCCCTTGCGGGGAAAAGGTAGGGATCAACGAGGAAGAATAGCATGAACTAACTTTCTTTCAAACCACGTTTCCGTCCCCTTGCGGGGAAAAGGTAGGGATCAACCCCGGATCATCTCGGTAGAGTTCGGGTACGAGAAGGACCGTTTCCGTCCCCTTGCGGGGAAAAGGTAGGGATCAACATTGCCGAAAAAGTAGTAAGCTTGGTAGTTAATCGCCGTTTCCGTCCCCTTGCGGGGAAAAGGTAGGGATCAACCACGTTCTACCGCGAGTGGAGCAAGTTGATGTTAACTTGCAGTTTCCGTCCCCTTGCGGGGAAAAGGTAGGGATCAACTCTTATTGATTTCACACACCTCCACCCTGTTTGCGTAGAAGTTTCCGTCCCCTTGCGGGGAAAAGGTAGGGATCAACTATTTATATGCATTGGTGGAGCACTAGTTTGGCTAATGTGTTTCCGTCCCCTTGCGGGGAAAAGGTAGGGATCAACGGCGAAGTAGCCGCAAGCATCGGTCGGTTAGTGAAACCGTTTCCGTCCCCTTGCGGGGAAAAGGTAGGGATCAACGTGTTGTTTTATCCCTTTGAAGGGAGGTACACATGATTGTTTCCGTCCCCTTGCGGGGAAAAGGTAGGGATCAACGGCGAAGTAGCCGCAAGCATCGGTCGGTTAGTGAAACCGTTTCCGTCCCCTTGCGGGGAAAAGGTAGGGATCAACGTGTTGTTTTATCCCTTTGAAGGGAGGTACACATGATTGTTTCCGTCCCCTTGCGGGGAAAAGGTAGGGATCAACGTAAAGGGAGGTTTGGTCATGAACGTGTTTAAGTTCGCGTTTCCGTCCCCTTGCGGGGAAAAGGTAGGGATCAACAGTACAGGGGTACGTGGGTGATCCCACCGGAGATCTCAGTTTCCGTCCCCTTGCGGGGAAAAGGTAGGGATCAACACCTGTTGAATCGTCGTGAAGCCGACAAGGTTCGGGTTTCCGTCCCCTTGCGGGGAAAAGGTAGGGATCAACCATCTGGATTAAACGTAGACAAGTTTGGTACTTTAGGTTTCCGTCCCCTTGCGGGGAAAAGGTAGGGATCAACAATTGAATAGCATGGCCACTCCGGTTGCGGCCGACGTTTCCGTCCCCTTGCGGGGAAAAGGTAGGGATCAACCCTACCCCCGGAAAAGCTTGAATCCATGCAGTTTTCAAGGTGCGTTCGCGAGGGAGTACGGAGACTTCGTGACATAGATATTAACATTGCTCTTGGGGATAAGCGCAAGCAAGAAAATTGGGCTTTCTGAGGCTGTTATGTCTTGTTTTCGTGCCAATCATGGCAAGAGATCTAGGTTTGCCCTTGAAATCTTGAGCTAACAAAATTAGCCTGGCGATTGCTTGCCCCGACAGATCGCGCACAAAACTTTACAATTTTCGCTCTCCTGCTCAGGCCAGGGCTCCCATCGGGGAGAGAGTCTGTCTAGACTGGAAAGCAGCCCTACGGGGATCCCTATGCGAATTGGCGTGCCCAAAGAGATCAAAGAGCAAGAGTTCCGTGTCGGGCTGACGCCGGCAGCGGTGCGGGCCTTGACCGAGCAGGGGCACCAGGTGTGGGTGGAGACCCAAGCGGGCCAGGGGGCGGGATTTAGCGACGAGGACTACCAAAAAGCGGGGGCCAAGCTGGCTGTCACTCCTGAGGAGATCTACCGGCAGGAGCTGGTGGTGAAGGTAAAGGAGCCCTTGCCTGCCGAGTATCCTCTGCTCCATCCCGACCTCATCCTGTTTACCTATTTGCACTTGGCCGCCAGCCGCGAGCTGACCCAGGCGCTGTTGCAGTCGGGGGCCACCTGCCTTGCCTATGAAACGGTGGAATTGGCAGATGGATCCCTGCCCTTGTTGATGCCCATGAGCATGATTGCCGGGCGGCTCTCGGTGCAGTTTGGCGCCCATTACCTGACCCGACAGCAGGGGGGGCGAGGCGTGTTGCTGGGCGGGATCCCGGGGGTGCCGCCGGGGCGGGTGGTGATCCTGGGCGGGGGAACCGTGGGCACCGAGGCGGCCAAAATGGCCGTAGGCTTGGGGGCACGGGTGCAGATTTTGGACATTAACCTGCAGCGGCTGAACGAGCTGGAGCTGATTTTTGGCTCGCGGGTAGAGCTGCTCTACAGCACTGCCCAAAGCGTGGAAGAGTGTGTTCGCGAGGCCGACCTGGTGGTGGGGGCAGTGTTGGTGCCGGGAAGGCGGGCGCCGGTCTTGGTGGGAGAAGAGTTGGTGGCCCAGATGCGTCCTCGCTCCCTCATTGTGGATGTGGCGGTGGATCAGGGGGGGTGCATTGCTACCACACGGGTTACCACCCATGCCCAGCCGGTTTACGAAGCCTACGGGGTGCTACACTACGGCGTTCCCAACATGCCCGGAGCCGTTCCCTGGACTTCGACCCAAGCGCTGGTCAACGCCACTCTCCCCTACATCCTCAAGCTGGCCAACCTTGGCCTGGCCGCTGCTTTGGAACAAGACCCGGCCTTGGCCAAAGGGCTAAACGTCAGGGCAGGCAAGCTCATCCACCCGGCGGTGCGGGCCACTTTTCCAGATTTGGGCTAGCTTGTTCAGGCATCGGTGGGATCCCCTGGAGCAGATGCTACTGTCGCCAGGACAGGACATAGCGCTCCAGAGCCGCGAAAAAGGTGTAGAGCAAAATGCCCATAATGCCGAGGGCAACCAAACCCGCAAAGGCCAAAGGCACATCAAAAGAAGAGCTGGCCGACACGATCAGGTAGCCCAGCCCCTGGTTAGAAGCCACCGTCTCCGAGATCACCGAGCCGACAAAAGCAAAGGAGATGGCCACCTTCAACGAGGCAAACAGGTAGGGCATGCTGTGGGGTAGCCCCACCTTGGTGAAGATCTCCCAAGAGCTGGCCCCCAACGAGCGCAGCACATCCCGCATTTCGGCTTCCACCGTCTCCAGCCCCACCGCCACATTGACCGCAATGGGGAAAAAAGCCAGCAAAAAGGCCGTGATCACCGCCGGGATCGTGCCCAAGCCAAACCAAATCGCCAGCAGCGGCACCAAAGCCACCTTCGGGATGGTGTTAAACCCCACCAGCAGCGGGTACAAACACAGATGGGCCAGGCGGGAGCTGCCGATGATCGATCCCAGCAATATCCCCCCCACCAAAGCCAGCGCAAAGGCCAGCAGCGTCGAAGTGAGGGTGGTTAGGGAGTGACGCAGAATCACCGGGCTCCACTGGTTCATGGCTGCGAGGATCTGGGTGGGCGCCGGCAGAATGAAGCGAGGAACGTTGAACAGCCCCACCCCCACCTGCCAGAGCACAAGGGTCAAAACGATGGTGGCAGCAGGTAAAACAACAGAAGCCGCTTTGGTCTGCAAAAATCGGTCAAATGATTTTTTCATCGGGATCCCTCGGCAGAGTTGGGCAGTAGTCTATCCAGGCTTGACTAGGCCAATGGCTGTTTAGCCTAATAGCTGCGCCGAATGTGCTTGCGCACTTCCGAGACCAAGTGGTGAAACTCGTCCGTCAGGCAGATCTCCAGCGGGCGTGGACGGGGCAGATCCACTTTGAGGGAAAAGATGATCTCGCTCGGTCGTGGCCCCATCACATAAATGGTATCGGAGAGGAAAACTGCTTCTCGCAAGTCGTGGGTGATCAGAATAGCAGTGCAGCCGGTGCGCATCCACAGCCGTTGCAACATTTCCCACATATCCTCGCGGGTAAAGGCATCCAGAGCAGCAAAAGGTTCGTCCAACAGCAGCAGCTCCGGCTGATGGATCAAAGCGCGGCACAAGGAAGCCCGCTGCCGCATTCCCCCGGAAAGCTGCCAAGGATAGGCTTTCTGAAAACCCTCCAAGCCCACGGTGGCCAGCAGCTCCAGCGCCGACTTCTCGTGCTGGGCCAGGTTTTGCTTGAAGGTACGCTTGTAAGGCTCCACCACCTCCAACGGCAGCAACACGTTCTGTAAGGTCGTGCGCCAGGGTAGCAGCACCGGGTTTTGAAAGGCCATGCCCACACTCTTCAGGGGGCCGGTGATGGGCTGCGACTGGAAGTAGAGGGTGCCGCTGTAGTTGGTGTTCAGGCCGGAGACCATCTTCAGCAGCGAGGTTTTGCCACAGCCGCTCGGCCCCACGATGGAAACAAACTCCGAGTGCTCCACGGAAAAGCTGAGGTCGCGGATGATCGTGACCGGGGATCCCTTGCCGGGGTACTGCAGCGAGACGTGGCAAAACTCCAGAACAGGCTTGCCTGGGATGCTGGGGGAAGATGACCCACTTTGAACCACCCTTTGCGACTCCAACATCAACTCAGCTCCAATGGTTTTCACAGTGGCCCAAGTGAGGGTTACTCCCCTTGATCTGGACAGATGATGGCCGGAGCGATGGGGGCTGCAAGCCGGTTTATCTCGAGAAGCCCATTGGTACGACCAGCCCCATCCTCACTACATCAAAGAGAAGGGCGGCCAACTGTGTTGGCAGATACTTTATGCGCCGGTGACGTATCCCCATTTTCAGCTTCGGGAGAGGGGGGATCCCTGAGAATCCGGTCATCCAAAAGAATATGGTCATTTCGATGCAAACTAAGACACTGCACCCACACTAAAACGTTGGTCGCGTCGTCGCGCCAGCGTTGCGGAGCAATAATGCACGAAGCCAGAAAGCCTTTCTCAGTAGCCCTGGCGTCTCAACCTAACCTGAAACGACTATAACTATCTATAACTATCTATCAAATAAGACTCCGACTACTGATGTTCAAAGACGTTACTGAAGCCCAACAGATCCAGCTCGACCAAGGTGGGCAAATGTTGGAAACAGCGCTGTGCCAACTCCCAGCGTTCTTCCCGCCGTAACATCTCCGCCAGCTTGTGGCGAACCGGAATCAAATAGCGAACATCGTTGGCGGCATACTCCAGTTGTTCGGCGGATAGCGCGTGGACGGCTCCCCAATCGGAGCTTTGGGCAGTTTTGTTGAGTTCGACCCCGCACAGCTCGCTCACCACATCCTTGAGGCCATGCTTGCTGGTGTAGGTGCGGGCCAGTTTGCTGGCAATTTTGGTACAAAAGACGGGCCACGCCCGGATCCCCAGGTGATAGCGCAGCATCGCCAGGTCAAAGCGGGCGTAGTGGAAAATCTTTTCAATGTTGGGATCCGTCAGCAGCCCCGCCAGAAGGGGGGCCTGCTTTACTCCACGGCTCAACCGCAACAACACCACCTCGCCGGCAGGGTTGGCGATTTGCACCACGCAGAGCCTGTCCCGCTGCGGGATCAACCCCATCGTCTCCGTATCCACGGCCAAGTGGGGTTCCCCGGCCAGGGCCTTTGCCACTGCAGGGGTGAGATCTTCGTCGCAGAGCTGGAAAGGTTGCAGGCCCACTCAGGATCTCTCAAAAGGATGTTTTGGCCGTTCAACCAAGCGGCGAAGGTCGGGTAGCTACCAGCTAGACTTAACTACGCCTGGCAGTAAGCCTCGGTGGGCCATTTCCCGCAGGCTGTTGCGACAGAGGCCGAAATCGCGGAAATAACCTCGGGGACGTCCGGTTTTCCAGCAGCGGTTGCGCAGGCGTGTGGGCGAGCTGGCCCGAGGGAGTTTTTGCAGTTGGGCGTGCAGCTCCATGCGGGTGGCCTGGTCGATGTTGGGATCGGCCATGGCCGCTTTCAGTTGTTGGCGCTTCTCCCGATACTTCTCGACCAAGCGTTGGCGCTTTTTCTCCCGCTCGATCATGCTCTTTTTAGCCACGGCTCACTGTTTCCCCAGATTTTTCAGCTTTACTAGAATAACGGGGAGCAGCGGCCCCAAGCAAGGGGATCCCAGGCCCGCCCACGGCCATCCTTGCCCATGTTTTTCCGGTCTCCGTGGGATCCCTGAAGTCAGCCCTTCGGCTTCGGGGCAATCTACTTTTATAGGCGAGGTTGGTGTTGGGTGATGGCCATTTCCAAAGTGATCTCGTTTATCGCCGCCAAGTTTAGGGTTTCCCCAGAGCAGATCGAGGCCACGCGCGTGATTCTCCACAAGCCGCCGGCTCTGTTGGCAGTGCTGAAGTCGGCCTCTCCACTGCCCAAAGAGGTTTTGCAGGATCCCAGTTTGGCCTATATCTATCCTGCCGCCTTCATTCAATGGTCGAAGTGCATGCATGGCTTGGCGGATTGGGACACTGGGCCGGCACTGAGCTACGCCGATTATGTGGCGCAAATGGAGCTGGCCTTTATGCCGACCGATATTGCCCTGAGCGGCCATTAGGGATCCCTTGGGTTGGCCATCCCATTTCGGAAGATGCGCCGGGAAGCCTCGCGGACAAACTCTTTGAGCCAACCGGATTTTTGGGTATTTTGCACCTGGGCTTTGACCACCGCCTGCATCCCCCCTTCTCCCCAGCTTTGGTTGTGCTGGAAATACTCAATGAAGCTCTTGCCGGCAATGCGGGTGAGATAGCCAGCACTGGCTGCCTGAATGGGGGCTGTCGCCAGAAAACCGACGACGCTCACTTCGGCAACGGTGGCCAAGATCCCCGTGGTCAGTTGGATCGCCCCTTCCACCAAGCCCAAGCCGGCTAAGGTTTTGGCCAGAGACAAGGCCAGCTCCCGCCCCTGCTGCAGGTTCATTTTGCAGCCGTAAAGGGATCCCAGTTCCACCACCATCTGGGCGTTGATGGCGGCAATGGCCAGCAGATCCACCGCCGGGATGGGGTTGGCGAACACCACTCCTGTAACAATCCACTGAAAGCGATCGATCACTTCCTCGGCTTGGCGGCGCAGTTGGGCTTGGAGAATCCGCTTGGCCTCTTCCCCCAACTGTTGCGATTGCAGCAGAGCATTGTCCAAGGCCAGGGATCCACCTTCGGCATAGAGCACTGCCTGCACGCGATCCCGCACGGCGGCCACATCCGGCTCCGGTCGCCAGGTTTGGGATCCCACCCGTACAGGGGCTGGAGCAGCGGCAGCCATCAACACATCCTGAGGTGGGATCAGGGGATGAACCCGCTCCCGCAGGCGTTGCAAGAGGATCTGCCGTTCTTCTGAGGTGTAGCGATCTGCTTTGTTCAGGATCAGCAAGGCCCGTTTGCCCAGGGCGATCAACCGGCGCAAGGGATCTACCTCCGACTGGCGCAGATCCCCATCCACCACCACTAGGAGCAGATCGGCAGCTTGGGCTTGGGCTTGCGCCTCCTGTTCCCGCATCACCCCTGCCGGGCCGATCTCCAAAATGCCGGGGCAATCCACGATCTGCACCGGCTGCGGGATCCCGGGCAAGTTCCAATCGTAACAAGCTACCGCCTGGGTGGTGCCCAGAGTGGCCCCCACCGCCCCCGCCCGCCGCCCCAGCAGCGCGTTCACCAGAGAAGTCTTGCCCGCCGACCCGGTGCCGAAGACCACCACCTTCAGTTGGGGCTGGGCCAATTGTTTGGCCAGTAGGGCCGACCGTTCTGCCAGCGCTGCCCGCGCCACCTGATCCTGGATTTGCGCCATCTGCGCCTCCAGTTGGGCCAAGTTCTGTTGCGCCGCTTTCCGCTTGTCCAAGGCCGTCTCCGGCAAGGCAAGGGGTTGGGTAATTTCCCTCCTGCTGGGGGCGGGTTGGCGAAACAGAAACAAGTAGTAGATGGCAGCGGCCAAAAACACCAGCAGCAGCAGCAGCAGCACCCCGATCAACAGCCCCCCCAAAATCGGGTGGTAACGGGTGGCGTAGTACAGATCGAGAAACGATTGGATTAGCCAAACGATCAGGCCGGTGAACGAGGCCAACAGCGCCAACAACAGCAGCAAGCGCAGGTAAGGGAGCGACCGCATAGGGATCCAAGGCCACAACCGTTCGCGTCAGCGGGACGGAGTCCTTTTGACTCTACCCGCGGCTGAGCCTATTCGGCTACCTAGATGTCGCCCTCTGGCTGCAGGGGCAGGGCTTCTCTATCCGGCTCTTCCTCTTCACAGCGGGATCCCCCCTCAATGACCGGAATGGCCTGCGGATCCCCGTCAACTTTCACCTGCAGATGGCGCAACTGCCATGCCGAGCCCGCCATGCCCCGCTCCGATTCCACAACCACATCGCCGGTGCGCTGGGCCCCTGTAATCAAAAAAGACAGACACACCCAGCCCGCTTCCTCATTTTCCTGAAAACGCAGCCGCGAGGGCCATCCCGGCCTCAAGGGTTCCCCCAGACGTTCCACCACCACAGCATTTTGTTTGAGCTGCTCCACCGCCAACTGGTAGGTGCGATAGGCACCCGAAGTGCGGATCCCATTCCAGATCAGGATCCCTGCCCCCGCCAGCCCCAAGCCCAACACCGCCAGCAGGCCCAAACAGCCGCAGCCACAGCAGCCCAGAGGGACAGCACAGCCGACTGTTTGTGGAGTTTCCGACACGGCCAATCGCCACTACAGAATGCCCCCACACTAACACAACACAAAGCTGGTGCTCATCCTCTATGCCTTCATTGCCGACAAGGTACAGACAAAAAGCCAAGCAACCCTACGCCATTTGTCGGTGACGAACATCGCTTCTCAGTTCCGTATTGCCACAGATATCTGTTACGGCCTCAAACAACAGCTCGAAAAATCATGGGATCAGCACCTCTTTGGCAAGTTCAAGCAACTCACTGTTGAGTCTAATTTTGTACTGCAGTGAGGATTGGATCCCTACGTATCCAATTGTTGGCTCTACTCCCACTTCGATTGGAAAGGCTTGTGAAGCAAGGATTTCAAGCTTTTCGCCTGAATAGGATCTGGATGGATCAGAAAGTCAATGGATACCTGGAAAGCCCTATTTCCTGAACATTGGGAAAGATGACAAAGCGCGCATATCGAATCCGCTATTTGGCGGAGTAAATATCAGGGGGATTTATCGAGAATAAGAGCAGCAAAAGGTCTCAATCCAACCGCATAAACCTATGGATGAAGCGACGACCGTGACCGTGCAGCAGATCATTCAAACCGCCATGATGACCGGTCTGCTCACTGCTGCTCAGGAACACGAACTCAACGTGAGGCTATTCCGAGAGGAGTGCTCCGAAGCCGACCTGTTTCTGCTGCGCCGTTTGCACCGCTGCCTACGCCAGGAATCCATCCGCCAGATCCCGGCTTTGCACAACACCATAGCGGTTGGCCGCTTTGGCCCGCCCCTGCGCCTGGTACCGGACAGAGCCGAGGACGCACAGCCCCAACCTTCTGGGCTGAAACTGGTGCCTAAGCCTAACCCCAAGGTCAGCTAACCGAGATCAACAACGCCAATCCATCAGCAACGCCAACCACAGCTACTGACCGGAAGTCTCGGACAAGGCTGGGGGTGGGGCAACCGCTAGCTGGGGAAAAGAGGGAGTTGAGGTTTTGCTTTCCCCGCCATGCAGCAGCACATAAAAGCAAGGGATCACCAACAACGTCAGCAGCGTCGCCAGGGAAAGGCCGGAAAAGACCACAACCCCCAGCGGCTGTAGCAGTTCGGATCCCTCTCCCCAGCCCAGGGCCAAGGGAAACAGGCCCAGCACCGTCGTCACGGCGGTCATCAGGATCGGGCGCAGCCGCTGCGGGGCAGCCTCTAGCATGGCACTGCGGTAATCCAAGCCCTGTTCCTCCCGGATTTGGTTGGCCAACTCCACCATCAAAATGGCGTTGTTGACCACAATGCCCACCAGCAGCACCGCCCCCACCAGCACCGTAGCGCCCACAGCCGTGCGGGTGAGGAACAAGCCCAGGATCCCGCCGGAGAGAGCCAAGGGCACCGTCAGCATGATCACCAGCGGGTCGAGGAGGGAGTTATACTGCACCGCCATCACCACAAACACCAAAAAAGCTGCCAGGGATCCCAGCAGCAGCAGGTTATTGCGCAGCTCCCGGTTGTTTTCCAAAGCCACGCTGGGCAGGCGGGTCACGCCGGGGGGCAACTCCAAGCCGGATAAGATCCCATCCAGCTCGGCGATGGCGGCACTTTGGCTGGCCCCGGCCCTAAGACTGCCGTTCAAAATGACCACCTGCCGTTGGTTGAGACGGCGAATTTCCCCAGGGGCCTCCCCCATCTGCAACCTGGCCACATCCCCCAAGCGCAGGGGCTGCCCATTCTGCACAACCAAGGGCAGGCGCTCCAGTTGCGAAGGCTGGGTGATGGACGTGGCCGGGCGAACCCGCACATCCAGGAGGCGGTCTCCCTGCTGCAGTTGGGCGGGCACGGATCCCTGCACTGCCGTCTGTACCACCCGGCCTATGTCCTGAAGGCTGAGGCGCAAGGGGGCGGCCCGCTCCCAATCGGGCCAAATCTGGAGTTCCGGTTGGCTGTCATCCGCCTCGGGGCGGAAGGTGGAGAGGGTGGCCTGTTCGTCCAAGGCCCGCAACACTGTGCGGCTGGCCTCTTGAAGCGCCTGGGTGCCTTCCCCTTGAAGCACCACATCCACTTCGGCATTGATGGCAGAGTTACGGGCGGAAAGGCCGCGTACACTGCCCGGAGACAGGCGGATGCGGGATCCCACCAGGTTGAGTTGGCTGACCAGCTCATTCATCCGATCCACAAAGGGCCGCACTGCTGTGCCGGGCTTAAGGGTGATGGTGCTGGTGCCCCGCAGGGGGTTTTCAAAGGTGCTGCCCCCGAAGGCAGATCCGCCTGCGGTGGTGAACACATACTCCACCTCAGGCTGTTGCAGCAGAAGGCGATCCACCTCCTGCATAATGCGGTGGTTGGTATCTAGGGTGGTGCCGGGGGCAAAGTTGGCAGACAGGTTCACCTGCCCGGTGCTGATGCGGGGCAGCAGCTCCTGGTTCAGTTGCCCGGCCATCCAGTAGCTCCCTCCGCCCAGGAGAAGAAATGCCAGCAAGATCGGCAAGGCAGGTCGTTCTAACAGACGGCTCAGCAACCGTTGGTAGGCGTAGGTGCCGCCCAGCATCGCCCGCGCAAAGCTGCGGATCGGGCCCCACTGCCCCAATCCACTGCTGCGGCGAATCGTCAACAGGCGTGAGGTGAGCATGGGCACCACCGTCAGGCCCACCACCAGGGATCCGGCCACAGCAAAGCTGATGGTCAAAATCAGCTCGTTGAAAATCAGCGAAACAAACCCTCCCACCAGCAAAAAGGGCAACACCGACACCAAGTTGGTGGCCGTTGAGGCCACCAGGGCCGATTCCAACTGGCGGCTGCTGCGCTCCGCCTGCTCGAGCACCCGCTGCCCAAACCAACGGGCATCCTGCCGCGGGATCCCTTCTGTTCCTTTAGCGATGGCTTCCAACATCACGATGGCGTTGTCCACCACGATCCCCACCCCCAGGGCCAGGCCCCCCAGGCTGATGATGTTGATGGAAAGGCCGAACAGGCCCATCAGCAACACCGCCATCAGGGTGGCCAGAGGAATGGCCGCCACCACGATCAGGGTCTGGCGCAGGGATCCCAAAAACAGCAGCACCGCCAGCCCGGCCAGCACCCCCCCACTCACGCCGGCAAGAGCCACACTTTGAATCGAGCTGCGGATGAAGCGGGACTCGTCGCCGGTGGGGATCAGGGTCACCTCCGGCGGGATGAGGCCAGCGGCCCGCAGTTGCTCCAGGCGGCGACGGATCCCGTCCACCACGCGGATGGTATTGGCATCGGGCTGCTTTTGAATGCTCAGGCGCACCGCCGGCTCTCCATTCAAGGTTACCCGCACCCCTTCGGCGGCAGGGCGAACAGCCACCGTGGCAAAATCGCGCAGGTGCACCGTTCCTCCGCTGGGGGTGTTGAAGCGCAACGCTTGAATGTCTTCTAGGCTGCGGAACCGGCCCATTGTGCGCGTCAAAGGCTCCAACAGCTCGCCGCGGATCCGACCACCGGCAAGATCCTGGTTGCGGGCTTGCAGTTGGCCGAGCACATCCGCTAGGCCCAGCCCCAGGGCCTGCAGCCGCTCCAAGTCCAGATCCACCTGCACCTCTTCAAGGGTGCCCCCGGCCACATCCACCGTAGCCACCCCCGGCACCACTCCCAGCTCGCGGGCCAACTCTGCTTCAGCAAAGCGGCGCAGCTCCACGCCCGTCAGCCCAGGCGCGCTCAGGGCAAACTCGTAAACAGGCAACTGGGAGGGGTCAAACTTGAACACCGTGGGAGCCGAAACCCCATCCGGCAGCCGCCCTCTGGCCCGGTTCACCGCTGCCGTGGTGTCGTTCAGGGCTTGGTCGATGTTCCCCCCTGGCGCAAAGAAGAGATCCACCCGAACCTGCCCTTCGCGGGTGGTGGAATAGAGCTGTTCCACCCCTTCCACTGTGGAAAGAGAGTCTTCCAAAGGGCGGGTGATCTCCTCAACGGCCACCTCTGGGGTTACTCCCGCCAGCTCCACCCGCACGCCAATACGGGGATAGACAATCGAGGGCAGCAAGTCCACCGGCAGGCGGGTGAGGAAATAGAGGCCCATGACGATCACTGCCAAGGCCAGCATCAGGGTGCCGATGTGGCGGCGGATGGCCAGGCCGCTGAGGCTGAGTCCACTGTTGGCTGGGGTCATGGGTTTGGCTTCCTTGCTATTCAAACTTGCTATTCAGAAACTTGCTATCCAGAGTATTCAGATCAAAATCGTTCGGAGATGACACTCAACTGCACTTCCTGCCCATCTTGGAGAGGAGCAGAGCTGCGCACCACAAACGGTTCGCCAGCCTCCAATCCCGACACAATTTCCACCCGTCCATCCCGCTGTTCTCCCAATTGCACCGGGCGGGCCAACACCCGCGTTACTTCTCCCTGCCGCTCCACCACAAAGACCGTAGCAGAACCCGGCCCATTCTGCTGAATCGCTGTTGCGGGAACGATCACCCGTTGAGCCGCCGGCCCCGTCAATGCCACCCGCGCCAGCAGCCCACTGCCAATGCGTCCGTTGGGATTGGCGATCACCACTTCAACCGGGATCAGACGGGCCTGGGGATCCGCAGCCGGGGAAATGCGGACAATTTGTCCGGCGAAGCTCTGGCCGGGAAAAGCGTCCAATTCCACCCGAACGGCTTGGCCCACCTGTACGCGCGACAACTCCAACTCGGAGAGGGGAAACTCCACCCTCACCTGGCTGAAATCGGCCACCGTCAGTACATCTGCCCCTGAGTTCAAAAAGCTGCCCGGATCCGCCTGCCGGGAGAGCACCACCCCACTTAGGGGTGCTCGCAACTGTGTGTAGGAAAGGCGCTCTTGGGCCTGAGCCACCAAAGATCTCTGCGCTTCCACCTGGCGTTGGGCGGCGATCACGGCTTGTTCTTGGACGCGAACCTGGTCTTCCGCAGAGCGCAAAGCCTGGGCGGCGGTGCGGGCCGCAGTACGAGCTTGCTCCGCCTGCTGGGCAGAAACAGCTCCCTCCTGTGCCAACCGTCCTAGGCGCTCGGCATCGGCTTCCTGTTGTAGAAGATTCAGACGGGCCTGCTCCACTTGGGTGCGGGCATTGCTGAGCTGCGCTTGTGCCTGTGCCACCTGAGATTCTTGCGCTGCCAGTTGGGCCTGGGCCTGGAGAAGAGCAGCCTGCAGCAGCGTGGGATCCAGTTGGCCCAGCAGTTGCCCCTCTTGGACGGGATCCCCGACCTCCACCGATAACTCCAAGAGCAATCCTTCGGTACGGGTTCGCAGCGTGGCTTGCCGCAGGGGCTGGGTAGTGCCGGTGTAACGCAAGTCGGCCCCCAGGGATCCCACCTGGGCTCTGGTCACATCTACCGAGACAGGACGCGGTGCTCCCATCCCTGCTGGACGCTGGGCCCAAAACATCTGGGCATAGACGACAGAGCTAGGAACACCCAAAAACAGCACTAGGCTGAGTGTGCAGGCGTGAGGAAGCTGCCATTGGGGAGAGTAAACCCGGCTCACAGGCACAAGAGAACGACTTGTCGGTTTGGACTGCCCACCTAGCGAAATGGTTCAAACCCAGACGGTGAACTCGTGAACCTTTCAGGGGCTTTACTCTGGCAGACCTTCACAGTTCTACACGATAAAAGGGATCCCTGCCAACCCATTCTCCAGAGAGCCTTTCACCAGCACAAGAGGTTCCTGCAAAGGCAATCTCGAATGAGCTACAGACTTCTACACCACTTCCCCTTATCTCTCTTCATCACTGGGTTCCTTCCGAGTTCAGCCGCTTAGCTGAGCTTTTGAATGGGAGCAATACGGGGATCCAGGATTTTCTGTTGCCCAATACCGGGAAACCTCACCGCAATCGTGACCCGTTCACCGCTGCCGAACACATGGGTAATCTGGCCTTGTCCAAATTGGGGATGTTGCAAGCGATCGCCAATCGCCCACTGTTCTGAACGGCCTTGGCCGGGATTGGGCTTGGCCTTGTGTGCCGTTGCAAGGGGCAGCCCACTGCCGTGGGAAAGCTGTCGAGAAGGGGCTCCGCGCCTGTCGGACTCGATCAACTCTTGAGGTAGCTCACTTAAAAATACGGAAGGAATGGCCGGTTCTCGGTTGCCGTAGAGCATCCTTTCCCTGGCGTGGCTGATATACAACTGCTCACGGGCACGGGTAATGCCCACGTAGCAAAGGCGTCGCTCTTCTTCCAAAGCAGCGGGATCCTCCAAAGCCCGGAAATTGGGAAATAGACCCTGTTCCACCCCCACCAAGAACACAACAGGAAACTCCAAACCTTTGGAAGAGTGCAACGTCATTAGCGAAACTTTCTCAGCGCCTTCCTGAAGGTTGTCCAAGTCGGAAGCCAAAGACACATTGCTCAAAAAAGCCTCAAGGCTGGGATCCTCCTGTTCTTCCTCGAATTGGCGGGCGGCATTGTAAAGTTCCATCACGTTGGCCGCTCTTTCTTCGGCTTCGTCTGTACCCTGTGCCTTGAGATCCTCCAAATAGCCGGAATCCCTTAGCAACCCTTCGATAAGGGTGGCGGCTGAAGTCTGAGAAGCCTGTCGATGCCAATGCTGAATCAACTGAGCAAACTGAATGACAGGCTTAGCCGAACGGCCCGCCAAGCTACTTACAGAGGTTTCATCGCTGAGAATTTCCCACAAAGGCACGTTGAGAGCCGCCGCCGCTTCGGTCAGCTTGTCCAGAGTAGATTTGCCGATGCCACGGCGCGGCACGTTAATAATTCGCAGCAGGCTAAAGGAGTCGGCAGGGTTGGCCACAACCCGCAAATAGGCTAGGACATCCTTAATTTCTTTGCGGTCGTAAAATCGCAGTCCGCCCACCACGGTGTAAGGGATCCCCCACCGCAGCAAGACCTCTTCAAAAGGACGGGATTGAGCGTTGGTGCGGTAGAGAATGGCAAAATCTCCCCAGGAAAAAGCATTGGCATTTTGGCCGTGTAACCGCCGGATGGTATTGACAACAAACTCCGCCTCTGCAATCTCGTCATCCGCCTGATGAAGAAAAATCGGATTTCCTTGCTGACGGGTTGGCCTGAGAACTTTATCAATGCGCTCTGTATTTTTCTCGATGAGAGCGTTAGCTGCCTGCAGAATGGTAGCTGTAGAGCGATAGTTCTCCTCCAGCTTGATCATGGTGCGGGTATCATCATCCGGGAGACCATCTCCAAAGGTCTCTTGAAACTCCAGCAAAATGGTAAAATCTGCCCCGCGAAACCGATAGATGCTTTGATCGGCATCTCCCACCACAAAGATCGATCGGTTTCTCCAATCCAACCGAGATCTGCAGGTCTCGCCGTTGGTGGCCAACAGACGAATCAACTCATACTGAGTGCGGTTGGTGTCTTGGTATTCATCCACCAAAATGTGTCGAAATCGTTGGTGCCAGTAAGCCAACACCTGCTCGTTTTGTCGAAAAAGCTGCACTGGTATCCAAATCAAGTTATCAAAGTCCAGAGCATTGTTGGCTGCCAGTTGGTCTTCATAGATTTCGTAAACTTGGGCAATGGTACGGCCACGGAAGTTGGGCTGATTGCGCTCCAGGTCGGCAGGAGTCCAACCTTGGTTTTTGGCATTGCTAATGGCGTAGCGTACCGACCTTGGGTCAAACTTGCGCTCATCCAAGTTCAGTTGCTTGGTTACAATCTCCTTCACCAGAGATTGAGCATCTGATTCATCGAAGATCGAGAAGTGGCGAGTCCACTTGCGCCCCTTGGGATCCTGATATTTTTCGATCTCCAGGCGCAGGATCTGGGCAAATAAGCTGTGGAAAGTGCCGATCCAAAGGGGTTTAATCAGCCGATGGTAAACGCTGGATTTCAGCCGGGTGACTTGGGCTGGCTCCAATTGCTCCAGCGGGATCCCAAATTGTTCTTGAGCTTCTTGCTCGGCAAAGAGCTGCTCAATGCGCTCTTTCATCTCACGGGCAGCCTTATTGGTGAAGGTCACGGCCAAAATTTCTCCTGGATCCACCCGATAGTGGCGAACCAGGTAGGCAATGCGGTGGGTGAGGGCGCGCGTCTTGCCGGAACCTGCCCCCGCCACCACCAGCAGCGGGCCACAAAAGTGTTGCACCGCTTGCCGTTGAGAAGGGTTGAGGGCATCCAGCAAAGAGGCGTGAGTCATGGCCAGCAAACCAGAAACTGCCTTCCATTATGGGCACCAACCCAATGGGGATGAGAAGCCGAGAGGTCATTTTGGAACGCCAAAGATGAAGATCGGTTAAGATTTGGCCGGCCCGCTCCAGAACTCCCCGCCATGAACCGAGTGCTGTCCTGCTGCTGTGCCCCGGCTAACCGCTGCTGGCTTTGCTTGCCAAAGAGACTTGTCGCTTCGGGGTTTGTCACCCTTGTCCTGCTTTTGGCGGGCGCGTTCGATCCCGTTCAAGCCGGCAACTGCCCCAGCAATGGTAACCGTGATGAATCTCTGGCTTTCAAAGTGGAGAGCGTTTTCGGAGGGCAGCTTGACTTAAGTCGGTACGACGGCATTCAAGCGCTGATCCTGACCAACAGCCAAACCCGCTCGCAATCGGAAGCCCTCTCCAAAAGTTTGGCCCTGGAGTTCGGGCGAAACCCCCGACTGCGACAGATTGTGCTGGTAGATGGTAGGGGGCTGCTGTTGGTGCGAAATTTGGTTTTGCAGGTCATCCGAGAGAGCGTGCCGACGGATCCTCGTTTGGTTTCTCCATTTGTGTACGTCTCTGTCGATTTTGAGGGAGAAACCATCCAGAAGCTGCAAGAAATAGCCGCTGCAACCTTGCCTGGGATCAATTTTCGCCAACAGGCCGCTTTGCTGCTTTTGGACGGCCAGGGAACTCTTCTGAGCGGATTTGCCGACTTGGAGCGATCCAACCTCAGCATTCGCCGGTGCATTCGCACCCTCATCGGATAGTCCCACCTCCTTTTCACACCGGGAACGTCTCTTTTCTGCCGCTCTGGCCCAACCGTTAGACTGGTCATACCGGTCATGTTGAAGCTTTGAGTCAACCGGTCGAACGACGGCTCTCTGTTCGCGGGATCCCATGCGCCGCCAGCTCAAAACTTTGAACCAAATCCTCGATTACAAGCTTGCCGACTTGCGGCTGTTTGGCCGAGCCGAGCTGAAGGGGCCTGTTCTCAACGTGCTGCTGGAACGGCTGCCAGGCGATGTGGTGGATACCCTGCAGGTGATGGAGGTGGTGCGCAATGCAGTGGAGGCCTCTCTGCTGCAGGGGTTGCGCAAGGTCAACGTTTACCTTTGGTGCCGCGGACAAACCGAAGAAGCGCCGGAGTGGAGCGAAAGTTTTGCCGTAGAGCCATTGGTCTTGGCCCACCCCAAAGAGCCCCGGAATCTGGCTTCCAGCTACCGACAAGACTATCCCGGTATGCGGGTGCTGTTTTTCTGCTTGGGCATCTGTCTGGGCGGCCTTTACCTGTTGGGGGGCTGGGAGCAGACAGGTTGGATCGATTGGATCCCCGTAGGACTGGCC
Source organism: Synechococcus sp. R55.4 (assembly GCF_047461935.1). Classification (NCBI taxonomy): domain Bacteria; kingdom Bacillati; phylum Cyanobacteriota; class Cyanophyceae; order Synechococcales; family Synechococcaceae; genus Synechococcus; species Synechococcus sp. R55.4. The sequence continues at coordinate 51,459 of NZ_JANSIF010000012.1, forward strand.
TTCGCCTTGGGGGTGATCTTCCCCTGGCTCAAACGCTCCCTCAGCCAGTTTGTACACCCTCTATTTCTCCGCCTTGGCCTGGGCTTGGGCTTGGTCTTATTGGGCCTGGCAGTGGCGCTGATCTGGCGGCAGGGCTGGAGCGTTGCCTATGGGATCCTCGGCCTCCTGGCCATCCTCCTGTTGGGTCTGGGAGCCTAGTTCTCAACCGGCAGTGGTGCCGCTGAAGACGTGTAGGGCAGGGCCGGTCATCCACACGTGCTGTGTGCTCGGATCCCAGCGAATTTCCAGATTTCCTCCCGGCAGTTCCACCGTAGCTTGCGGTTCTGCCCGCTCTTCCAAGACAGCAGCCACCAAAGTGGCACAGGCACCCGTCCCACAGGCCAGCGTTGCCCCTGCTCCCCGTTCCCAAACCCGTAGGCGCAGACGAGTCGGGCTGAGCACCTGCACAAATTCGGTGTTGGTGCGCTCAGGAAAGGCCGGATGATGCTCAAACAGGGGGCCCACAGCTGCCAAGTCCAGCTCCTCCAGGGATCCCTCTTCTTCCAGGAAGACCACACAATGGGGGTTGCCCATGCTCACCGCCGTCACCCGCCACTCTCGCCCGGCCACTGCAAGCGGCTGCCGAATGACCTTCTCATCCGGTTCGACCAAGGTGGTGGGGATCTGCTTGGCCAAAAGGCGAGGGATCCCCATGTCCACTGTGACCAGCCCATCTGCCCGCACCTGCGGCACGATTCGCCCCGCCAAGGTGTGGATCTGGTAGGCGCCATCCCGACCTGGGATCCCCAAGTCCTGCAGAAAGCGGGCCAAACAGCGGATCCCATTGCCGCACATCTCCGCCTCGGAACCATCGCTGTTGAAGAGGCGCATGCTAAAGTCCGCCCCCTCCTGCCCTGGCAGCAGGAAAATAACTCCATCGGCTCCTACCCCAAAGCGGCGATCGCAAAGGGCGACGGCCTCTTCCGGGCTCAAGCAGGGCTGAGACTGCCGGCGGTTGTCCACCAGGATAAAATCGTTCCCCAAACCCTGGTACTTGTGAAAAGAGAGATGGGGGATCAGCCGAGCAGACATTTACCCAGATATCCCAACGACAAGCTTTAATCCTCGTGCATCTCGTAGGGATCCTGCAAGTCCTTGGAAGGGGGGCCAAAGGCCGTGTAGATGGCAAACGCGGTGATGCAGATGGTGACTGCCGCAATCGCCACAATTAGGGAAAAGGTGGGTTCCATATCTAAGTCTGAGTCCTCAGATCCTGAGAGCGTTCGACTACAGTATTACACAAGTTTACAATTCATTGCTCAAGGCAAAAGGGGTTGGCCAGATTCTGATAGCGTGATTTTAATGGGGTGGCTGTCTGGGCGGTGCCGAGCACCAAGGATCCACCGCCCGGGTTGGTCATCTTCGACTTCATCAATGTGTTCTGTTCCTAACTTACTGCGAGAACCTATGGCCATTCGTACCAGACTGGGCGATCTGCTGCGTCCCCTCAACTCGGAATACGGTAAAGTGGCTCCCGGCTGGGGCACCACGCCCCTGATGGCGGTCTTCATGGCCCTATTTGCCGTCTTCCTGTTGATCATCCTGCAGATTTACAACAAGTCGCTGCTCTTGGAAGACATTAACGTCTCCTGGGAGAGCCTCAGCTTTTGAGTTCCCAGGCCCTACTCTGGGGAAAGTCCCTGTCCCGCCAAAGAGCTGCCCAGCGGGAGCAGGATAGTTTCCGTCATCTCCTAAGCCGATGCCTTCAGGGTGCTGGCTCCAGGCGCAGCAGGGATCCATTCGGGGCGTCCGTCAACAGGTAAAGGAGTCCATCCGGCCCCTGCCGCACATCGCGAATGCGGCCCACCGCCCCCTCTAAGAGACGCTCTTCTGCCACCACGCGCTCTCCATCCAGTACCAGACGGGCCAAGTGTTGCCCGGCCAGCGCCCCCACAAACAGGTTGCCCCGCCATTCTGGGAAAGCCTCTCCCGTGTAGAAAGTCATGCCAGAAGAAGCGATAGAGGGCGTCCAGTGCAGCAGAGGGGAAGCCAAGCCGGGAGCTGCCGCCAGTCCTTGGCCGACGGGTTCTCCCGTATATTCTCGACCGTGGGTGATTAGGGGCCAGCCGTAGTTGACGCCGGGGGCCAAGATGTTGATCTCGTCCCCACCCTGCGGCCCATGTTCATGGGACCAAATTGCCCCTGTTTCAGGGTGGCGGGCCATTCCCTGAATGTTGCGGTGGCCATAGGTAAAAGTTTCCGGCAAAGCCCCTGCTTGGCCGACAAATGGGTTGTCCGCCGGGATCCCGCCCGCATCCGTAATGCGCAACACTTTACCGGCAGAATCCCCCAAATCTTGGGCTCGATCCCGTTCTCCCCGGTCTCCGGTGCTGATGTAGAGGAATCCTTCTTCGTCAAAGACCAAACGGGAGCCAAAGTGCTGCCGGGCAGGGGTTTTGCGCTCCATATCAAAAATCACTTCCAGATCCTGTAGGCCCCCTTCCCCCAGACGGGCTCGCGCCACCCGCGTGCCTCCCCCACCGGGCCCAGGCGCTGCATAAGACAGATAAGTCCAGCCGTTCTCTGCATGGTTGGGGTGCAAGGCGATGTCCAGCAGGCCCCCCTGCCCCTGGGCAAACACCTCGGGCACACCGGCTATTGGCTGGGGATCCAATCCCTGGGGGGTAACTCGGCGCAGCCGCCCTGGGCGTTCGGTAACCAAGAGAGTTCCATCCGGCAAAAAGGCCATCCCCCAAGGGTGCTCCAAACCCTGGGCCAAAGTAACCACCCGAAACGCTTGCTCCGTTCTGGCCCTGGGCAAGGCTTGGGCATGATCCCCCTGTTGCAGGGTCATCACCATCTCCGGGCTGACCGGGTAGGCCGCCACGACAGCGGGGACGGACACCCCCCCAAAAAGCAGCAGTGAGGAGAGAAGCTTGATCGCCGGGATCCTCATGGCCATTGCCGCCTCGTTTTCGCGATGGATTCTGGGATCTGAGCTAACCGATTATTGCCGCTGCTCTTCTGGAGAGGGGTACCGATGAGGGTAAAACCCACTGCGGACCAGAGTGGGCAACCCCCTGTCCCCTCCTGGCCATAGGCTAGCCTTGAGAGCAGCAATCTGTCTCCAAAGCATGCTGGAACCTGGCGAGATCTTGGGACTCGATCCCGCGGGCGCGAACGGCCAATCCCCCGCCCGCCCACCCCAAAGGCCAACCTGCGGATCCCTGCAGCAGCTCCAGCCCCACTCCAGAGGGATCCACCTCATCTGTGCCCAGGGCCGCTGGTCTATGCAGGTGCTCACCCCCCGTCTGTTTCGGCTGCGCTTTAGCCCCAGCGGAGCGTTTTTGCCCCGTCGTTCCTGGGATGTGGCTCCAGCCGATGAAGAGTGGCCCCCGACTTCCTTTCAACTGCAGGAAAGCCCTGCCCAAATCCACCTGTCCACCTCCCAGGTGCAAGTTCAGATCGATCGGGATCCCCTCCGGTTCAGTTTTCAAGACTCTCAAGGGCAAGAGTTTTGCGCCGATGTCTCCTCTGGGCTTACCTGGGGATCCGACGGGATCCGCCTCTGCAAACACCTCCACCCTGCCGAGCACATCTGTGGCCTAGGGGAACGGGCGGGGCTACTCAACAAACGGGGTCGGCGCTACAGCCACTGGACTCGCGACTGCTGGAACTACGACGCCCACAGCGACAATCTCTACCAGGCCATTCCCTTCGCCCTGTTTCTTCGCCCCAACCTCTGCTACGGGCTCTTCCTGCACTGCACCCACTGGAGCCAGTTCGACCTGGGCCAGATCGATCCCGAGCAGTGGGCCATCGAGGTGCGCGCCCCCGAGCTGGATTACTACCTGATCTACGGCCCCACCCCGGCCTTGGTGCTCGAGACCTACACCCAACTCACTGGGCGGCCTCCCCTTCCTCCCCTCTGGGCCTTGGGCTACCAACAGTGCCGCTGGAGCTACGCCAGCGCCGCCCAGGTTCAAACCGTTGCGCAGCAATTTCGCCAGCGGCAGATCCCCTGCGACGTCATTTACTTGGATATCGACTACATGCGCGGCTACCGCGTCTTCACCTGGGATCCCCGCCGCTTCCCCGAACCGGCCCGGCTCATGGCCCAACTCCACGAGGCTGGCTTCCGGGTGGTAGCCATTGTGGATCCCGGCGTCAAGTTCGAGCCCGAAGCCGACTACGCCGTCTTCGACGAGGGCTTGGCCCAGGATTTCTTTATCCGCCGCGCCGACGGCCACCTCTTCCATGGCTACGTTTGGCCAGGCAAAGTCCTCTTTCCCGACTTCTTGCGCCCCGGAGTGCGGCAGTGGTGGGGATCCTGGCAACGGGTTCTCACCCAAGCCGGTGTGGATGGCATCTGGAACGACATGAACGAGCCGGCCCTCAACGACCGCCCCTTTGGAGACGGCGGCCAGATCGTCGATATCCCCCTCGATGCCCCCCAAGGCCCACCCGACGAACCCACCACCCACGCCGAAGTTCACAACCTGTACGGCCTGCTGATGACACGCGCTTCCCGTGAAGGCTTGGAACAGCTCAACCCCAACCGGCGCCCCTTCGTGCTGACTCGCTCCGGCTTTGCTGGGATCCAGCGCTGGGCTGCCGTCTGGACAGGCGACAACCAATCCTCCTGGGAACACCTGGAGATGTCCCTGCCCATGCTCCTAAACCTGGGCCTGTCGGGAGTTAGCTTTGTCGGCGCGGACATCGGCGGCTTCGGTGGCAATGCCACTCCCGAGCTGTTTGCCCGTTGGATGCAAATGGGAATTCTTTACCCCCTCATGCGCGGCCACAGCGCCCTGGGCACCCGCCCCCACGAGCCCTGGAGCTTTGGCCCAGAGATTGAAGCCATCTGCCGGCAGGCCATTCAGTTGCGTTACCAGCTGCTGCCCTACCTCTACAGCCTCTTTTGGGAGTCCAGCCAAACCGGATCCCCCATCTTGCGCCCCCTTCTCTACGAGTTTCCCGACGATCCGCAAACCTACGAGATCTCAGATCAAGCCATGCTGGGATCCGCCCTCCTAGCTGCCCCTGTGGTTCGGCCTGGCGTGCGGTGCCGCGCTGTTTACCTACCCCAGGGCACTTGGTTTGATTGGTGGACAGGTCAGGCCCACACCGGCCCCCGCTACATTCTCGTCCCTGCCCCTCTCGAACAACTGCCGCTGTTTGTGCGGGGTGGCTCCGTTCTGCCTTTAGCTCCCCCCTGCCCGTCCACCGCCCACCTGCGCCGTGACCAACCGCACCTCAAACTCTACCCCGGCAACGGCAGCTTCACCCTCTACGAAGACGACGGGGAAACCCTCGCCCATCGAGCAGGAGCCTGGGCCACCACCCTCCTCCGCTTGCGACAGCAAAATGGCCAGCTCATTCTGGAGATCGAGGCCCGCCAGGGCAACTGGAGCCCGCCCCAGCGTAGCTGGCTTCTGGAGCTCCTTGGCCACACTCCCCTCTCCCTACCGGACACCGGACAGCCGCAACGGGTTCTCTGGCCCACCCCAGAGGATCCCCCGTTTAGCTAATCGCCCTCACGGCCTCCAGCAGCTCCCGGTTGTCTCGCTTGAACAAGGGCAGCCACTCCACATGCTGGTAGCGTAGGATCCCTTGGCTATCCACCAAAAAATAGGCCCGCCGCGTCCCCAGCAGGCTGTCCACCCCGTACTGCTGGCTCACGGTTCTGTCCACATCGCTCAGCAAAGGAAACTCCAGCTTAAGCTGCTCGGCAAAGGCTTGGTGCCTGGAGAGGGGATCGCTGCTGATCCCCAAGATCTCGCAGCCCGCGGCCCGGAAAGCTTCCCAATCCTCCCGAAAGCAACGCATCTCGCTCGTGCATACCGGGGAAAAATCCGCCGGGTAAAAGGCCAGCAACACCTTGCTCTTGCCCCGGTAGGCCGCCAGTGAAATCTGGGCTCCCTTTTGGATCCCTTTCCCCACCGCAGGCAAGCTAAAGTCAGGAGCAACAGCCCCAATCACAATCCCCATAGACCCGTCTAACCCAATCTGAGCTCACTTCAACAGTCTAACGGTGGATCCGGATCCCTTCTGGCTTCAAAAAATTTTGGGTTGGATATCTTGACGGGGTGGTGGGGGTGGGGATAGGGTAGTAAAGCGCCACAAGGCCACCCAGC
>NZ_JANSIF010000013.1:0-57141 GCF_047461935.1 Synechococcus sp. R55.4
TAACCGGAAGAGCGTAGCAATTGCATCAACTGCTGGGGCGTCATCTGCTCGTAGGGCTCGAAAGGCTGGTGGATCCAAGGGTTATCCGGCAAATAGTCCACATAGTAATCCGGCTGATAGATGGAAGCTGCCTTATACCAGAGCACACCGGTGCGGATCTCCTCGATGTAGAAGCCGTAGTGGTGCTTGAGCCAGTGGACAGAGCGCTTTAGGGTCATGCCAGAGTCTGCCAGATCGTCCACCAACAGCACGTGGCTGCCCAGGTTGGCGGTGGTCATGGCTAGATCCCGCGAGAAGGTCAGTTGCCCCCGCTGGCGGTTGCCGGGCCCAGAGTAGGAAGAGGCTGAGAGAATAGCCAGGGGCAGGTCGAAAAGACGGGCCAAGGTATCGCCGATGCGCAGCCCCCCCTTGGCAATACAGACGATTTGGTTGAATTCCCACCCGCTTTCGTAGACTTTGACGGCCAACTCCTCGATTTTGCGGTGGTAGTCGGCCCAGGTAATGGAAATTTCGTGCAAGGGATCCCCCTCTACCCATCTAGAGTGCTCAGTTCAATAATGACGCTTCTCCCCTCGACTAGGGACTAGCTTTCTTTCAGAGGGATCACCTTCACCCAATGGGCATAGGCCGGATCCCGATTTTCGGTAATTGCCGTCAGCTTCTGCCGCAACTGCTCAGTGATGGGGCGGGAGGGGGGCAGGACATACTGCTCGATCTGGCGGATGGGCGTAATCTTGGCAGCAGTGCCAGTCAGGAAAGCTTCATCGGCAATCAACAGCTCCGACTTATCGACAGGCCGTTCTTGGGTAGGGATCCCCAGATCACGGGCCAGGGTGAGGACGCTGTCGCGGGTGATCCCTTCCAAGATATCTTGGTCGAAGCTGGGGGTAATCAGCACGCCATTGCGCACGATGAAGATGTTCATGCCCGAGGCTTCGCTCACTTTGCCCTGGGAGTTCATCAAAATGGCCTCGTCATAGCCAGCCTGCGCCGCCTCGGTTTTGGCCAAAGAGGAAGTGATGTAGGCGCCGGTGATCTTGCCCCGCAATGGTAGGCTGCGATCCTCTTGCCGGGCCCAAGAGCTGATGCGGCAACTGACTCCCTCTGGCGAGAGGTAGTCCCCCAGTTCCAAGCCGTACACGAAAAAGTCTTTCTCAATGTTGTGCAGCCGCGGCGAGATGCCTAGGTCGGAGGTGTACACCAAGGGGCGGATGTAGAAAGACGTGGAGGGACGGTTTTTTCGGATCAGCTCGACGATCACCTGCTCAATCCGTTCAGCAGGGAGATCAAAACAGAGCAGGCGGGCGCTTTGACTCAGTCGTCGGCAATGGCGATCCAGACGGAACACCAGAACTTGATCCGGGTTTTGCGGGTCTGGGATCCCGCGTAGGCCGCCGAACGCCGCTGTCCCGTAGTGCAGAGCATGGGTGGCAATGGAGATCTTCGCCTCAGCAAAGGGGACAATCTGGCCCTGAAAGTAGGCGTAGGGCAGAAAATCTGGCATGGTCGGCACCCACCGGGGTAGGAATGAGAGGTAGGAATATTATCACCGATTCGTGCAGTGCCGGGAGCTCCAACGTCGGCATGACTTCCCTGCCTGTAGTAGCAGCACGCGGGATAGGTGTAGAGGTATTCCTCCCCCGCAGCAGCGTTGTTTAGCCAGTCAGTTTCCGAGAGGGTTGGATTGGAGAAGCAAACAGTTCGTAGCTGAAGAGGGGCCGAGCAGCTACACCCTATGACGCAAAGGGGGTGAACTCCTTGTGAAGGCAGCAATGCTCCTTGTGGCAAGGCTTCTTTGGTCTCAGGGTGGTAGGGTAAGGAGGTGGTTGCTCAAGCAGCTGTAAATAAAGTCTGCAAAACTTTCGATTGCTGCCTTACTTTTGCTTGGCATTTTGTCCCTCGGCGGCCCGATGCTACTGGTAGGTGGGAGCATGAAAACTGCTTTTGCCCAATCTTCTGCTCCGCCTATCCCCATTGAGGAAGCTATTCGGATCGCTCGATCTGCCGTGCCCAATGCCGTGATCAAAAAATGATCAAAAAAGATGAGTTGGAGCTTAAACATGGGCGCCTAGTTTGGGAAGTGAAATTTACCAACGACATTAAAGTCAAGATCGACGCCACTACCGGTGACATTGTCGATATCGACGACTAGCACCCAGGAGATGCCCCCTGCATAGGCGGGGGTGAGCGTTGCCGGAAAAGGTTGTAGCTGTTACTGCTTGATGAATGAGAACTGCGAAAGCCGGGGATCCTTTGCATTTTGGGCATGGAGAGGGCGTCATCGATAGTTGACGGATAGCTGAAACCAGTTCGACTGCCGGCCGAGGACAGGTGGCCGAGTCAGTCTGAGCTAGAATGCTGTCTATCCGTCTTGCTGCTCCCCCTGATGGACGACCCCCCTTTAGCCTCGACGGCTGCTTTCCCCAACACCGAGCTTTCGTGGGGAGATGCGTCGCTTAGTCTCCTTTGGGTCATCGGTCTTCTGGTCGTCAACGCTTTCTTTGTCGCAGTCGAGTTTTCCTTGGTATCGGCGCGGCGCTCCCGGATGGTGCAGTTGGCGAGCGAGGGAAACCGCCAGGCGGCAATTGTGCAAAAAGCCCAAGAACAACTGGAGTATGCCCTCTCCACCACCCAGTTGGGCATCACTCTGGCCAGTGTATTGCTGGGCTGGATTGGAGCCACCCAAGTTTCGCCCACGCTGTTTTTGGCCTTGAGCCGCTTGGACTGGTTTCAGGGTGTGGATCCGGCCCTTATGCAGGGGGTGGCGGTGGTAGTGGTGTTTTCGCTGCTCACCTATTTTCAGATCGTGGTAGGGGAGCTGATCCCCAAGACTCTGGCCATCCTCTATTCCGAGCCGATTGCGCTGCAACTGGCCTGGCTCAATCGTTTGGTCAGCCGCTTCCTCCACCCTTTTGTCGAGCTGCTCCGCTTCTCCTCCCGCTGCCTGCTGCGCATCTTGGGCGTCCGCATCCCCGAGGCCACTTCCTTTTACAGCACCATGACGGTGGAGGAGTTGCAACTGCTGATCGCCTCGTCGGTGGAGTCGGGCAACATTGAGGCGGAAGAGCGAGAGCTGTTGAGCAACATCTTCGAGTTCGGCGAGACGGTGGCCAGCGAGGTGATGATCCCGCGTACCAGCATCGACGCGGTGCCGGAAACTGCAACGGTGCAAGAGGTGCTGGCCGAGGTGGCCGAATCAGGACACTCCCGTTACCCGGTCTACGGCGAGTCTTTGGATGACATCCGCGGGCTGATCCACGTCAAGGAAGTCATTGGGGAGCTGGCCAAGGGATCCATCGACCTCCACAGCCCCATCACGCCTTTTATCCGCGAGGCCCACTTTGAGCCGGAGAACAAGCCAATTGCGGAACTGTTGCCCGAAATGAGGCAGCACCACTGGCCGATGGTGATGGTGGTGGATGAGTTTGGCGGCACGGCGGGCCTGATTACCGTTCAAGACTTGGTGGAGGAGATTGTCGGCAAGCTCTCCGATGGCCCGGATCCCAACACCAAGGAGCCGGACATCCAAGAACTTGACGAAAATACCTTGCTCATCCAGGCTCAGCTAGATATTGAAGAGATCAACGAGCGCTGTGGCCTCAACCTGCCTCTGCACGAGGATTACCAAACGCTGGGGGGCTTTTTGATCTACCACATGCAGAAGATCCCACGTGCTGGGGAAAAGTTCACCTACCAAGAGATGGAGTTTCAGGTGGTGCGCATGGAGGGGCCACGGGTGGATCGGGTGAAGGTAGCCCGCCGCCCCGGCACCCCGGCAAACTCCCTGCCGCTGCTCCCCCCAGCGCAAACGGCAAAAACCCGTCCATAAGCCCGCTAGGAGAGCATTAGGTCCTTGCCTTGACCACTTTCAGGGTCTGCAGGCGCACATCCTCTGGGCCGTTGATAAAGCCGCCTGCCTCATGCACCAACAGCAGATAGTTCACCGCCTCTTGAGTCACCTCTTCTCCCGGCACCAAAATCGGGATCCCAGGCGGATAGGGGGAAATGATTTCGGCGCAGGTGTGGCCCGCTGCTTCCTGGAAAGGCACCCGCTGAATGGGGGCAAAAAAAGCCTCCCGGGGTGATAGCCGTTGCGGTGGCAAGCAAGGACGGGGCAGTTGTGCCAGCCGCTGCATTTTTTCCATTGCCGCTCTGGATGGGCGGGATCCCTGAAAATGTTGCGACAGGGCGGCGAAACTTTCCACCAGGCGGTCAATGTCTCGCTGGGTATTGCCGATGCTGACAATGAAGACCACGTTGTGCAGGGTGGACATCTCCGGCTGCACGTGGAAGTGATCGTTAACCCAGTCGTGAGCGTCGAAGCCGAACAACCCCAGCTCTGTCACCGTTACCGTGAGACGGGTGCGGTCGAAATCGAAAAAACCAGGGGTGGAGCCGATACGCTCTGGGCCAAAACAGCGCAAGCCGGGGATGCGGTTGAGACGGGCGCGGGCTTGATCTGCCAAAGCCAAGGCTTGGCCCAGCAGGGCTTCTCCCTCCAGTGCCATCTGCCGCCGTGCCACATCCAGCGACATCATCAGCACATAGCTGGGACTGGTCGATTGCAGCAGTTGCAGAATGTTGCGCACCCGGTTGGGGTCGATACGGGATCCCTGCAGGTGGAGCAGCGAGGCTTGCGTCATGCCGGAGATCACCTTGTGGGTGGACTGCACCACCAGATCGGCTCCGGCTTCCAAGGCCGAAATGGGCAATTCCGAATGAAACCCAAAATGGGGCCCGTGGGCCTCGTCCACCAATAGCGGTAGGCCATGGGCATGGGCGATGGAGGCCAAAGCCTGCACATCGCAGCAGACCCCGTAGTAGGTGGGGCTGACTACCAAAACGCCTTTGGCATCGGGATGCTCCGCCAAGGCCCCCTCCAAACCGGCTGGGGTAATCCCGTGGGCAATGCCCAGCTCCGGGTCAAAATCCGGCTCGATATAGGCCGGCACCGCCCCAGAGAGGATCACCCCGGCAATGGCGGATTTGTGGCAGTTGCGCGGCAAGAGGATCTTGTCTCCCGGATCGCACACCGCCATCACCAGCGTTTCCACGCCGCAGGTGGAACCGTTGACCAAAAACCAACTGCGATCGGCGCCGTAGGCCGCTGCAGCCAGCTCCTGGGCCTCTCGGATCACGCCATCGGGATCGTGGAGGTTGTCCACCTCTGGCAACTCGGTCAGATCTGCCCGGAAGACGTTCTCTCCCAAAAAGGTCCGCAAGTCGGCAGGGATCCCACGTCCCTGTTTGTGGCCTGGCGTGTGAAAAGGAGCCTTATCCAAGCTGCAATAGTGGCGGATGGCCTCAAACAGAGGTGCTCGCTCTTGGGCTTTGCGATCCAGCGAGCGCAAGCAACGAGAGGTTTTGGACAGATTGGACAGAACCACAGACCACTCCTCAACACACCAGGTGGGCATTTTGTGATTATCCATCCCAATGGAGGCTAAGTCCACCGCTGGCGCTTTTCCTGCTAGCCTGGGTTTTCAGGTTGCCTTTCTTCTTCTCCTGTATGTTTGAAAAACTGCCCTTCCCCCTGAGCACTCTCGTGTTGCTGGCCGGCGTTGCCGCCACGGCTTGGGGCTTTGCCCACTACAACGATCCCACCCTCAATCTCATCGGCCTGTTTGCCGGGATCCCCTTGCTGTTGGGAGGGATAACCATGAAGGTAGTGGAACTCAAGCCGGTACCTGCCCTGGCCGCCCCTTCTCTCGAGGTGATCCAAGCCCGCGCCCAGCAGGCCACGGAAATTCAAAAGCAAGTCCGCGCCGATATCACCAAATATAGCTACGGGGCTAATGCCCACCTGGAAGATGCCCTGGAGTTTCTGGGTCTGCGCGGCCCTCTGGAAGCAGATCTGCCCAAGGTGAGAGGGTACAGAGAAGAGCTGCGAGATGGCCGGTATACCTTGGTGCTTCTGTTCGATTCCCCCAAGGTTCCCTTCCAACAATGGCAGGAAAGCTACCAGAAAAAAATGCAAGGCTTCTTTGGCCGAGATGTGGAGGTGCAACTGGGGCAGCCCCAAGAAAATCAGGTGGAATTGGCGCTTGTTGCCCGAACAGGATCCCTGACCACCTGAGCAAGGCTTAACCTTCCACCTCATCTGTCAGTTTCACGACTTTTTCACGGGTCGGCTCTTAGAATCAGAGCATCTCATAGGGAAGGTGTGTTGAGGACTGAAACACTAGAGGAAGGATAACCAGGGATCCCATTGGCTGGGATCCCTATTTTTTTCCATCGAGGGGGCGGGAAAGAATTAACGGGATCCCTCTCTGAGCAGCACAAGGATAACCCCGGCAATGATGCTAATCGTGGCTCCTGCGATCAAGCTGGTTGCCAGCCGCTCTAGCCGCTCCCCAACCGATTGAGCAGTGTCGAACTTGAAGCCCAACTTATCGACATCGGCGGAAAGTTTGCTGACACTTTGGGAGAGGTTATCCACCCTGTCGGTCAGGCTATCTACTCGGTTAGTCAGGTTGTCTACTCGATCCGTGAGGTTATCCACCTGCTCGGTCAAGCTATCCACCCGGTGAGACAACCCATCGACGCGCCCCAGCACTTCCCTCTGCTGGTTCACCAAAACTTCTACAACACGCTCAATCCGGTCTAGCCGATCCTCTGTGGGGGTTGTCATCAAATTGATCTCGTAGGTTCCTAATCTTAAAGTAAACAAACGAGCAAGGGATCTTTGTTGGTAAAGACTCTCCAGCCCATCAGGCTAACTCTTATGGGCCTCAGCCGCTTGATCCTGAATAATCCAGGTACGCAGGATTTGAATTTCATCAGCGCTCAAGTGACCTAGGCGATCCATGCCGGTGCCGTTGCGACGAATATAGGCCAATTCTGGGGATCCACTGCGTCCGATAAAAGATCCGGGAGACTCTCCCTGGGGATCACTCACAGGAACCCTGGGCGTAGGTTCAGCTCCTTCCCTGCCCTGCGACAACAAACTCAGGGCATCCACTCCCCCCCCATTCAAACGGATCCCTGCAGCTCGCTGGATGACAGCATGACGAGCTAACCAACGCGGTTTGAGCAACTCGCTATTTTCCGATCCCGGCGTTACATAACGCATCACCGCAGCATAACTATCTAAAGGGCTGCGCCGCATCCGACCGGCCTGCTGATGACAACCTACACAACTGGCTTCTAGCAAGGGCTTAATATCTCGCTGGTAACTGTACTGAGGCTCGGTGCGGAAAGTCAATTCTATGGGCTTTTGTAAATCCAGCTCTTTGGCTGCAGGCAAGAGTATTCTGTAATCTGTGCTGTAGCTGAGTAGCTGTAAAGGCTGAAAGATCAGCTCGTTTCCCTGAATGTCAAAGGCCACCTCCACAGGGGGCTGGATCCCGAAGGCTAGACCTGTTATTCCGGCTGGAAGCTGTCGATCAAAACGCAGATGGATATTTTGGTCAATTGGGATCCCTCTTTGGCCATTGGAAGGATTGCTGGAGACCAATGTAATTCCATTTGCAAAGGGAGCAGTAGATTCTACCTGGGCTTGCTGCAGCGGTGCTCGCGGCTGTAAAAGAGCCAACGTATTAGGATAAAAAGTGCTGAATTGTTCCAGTTGGGCAGGAGAGGGGGCCTGCTGCCAAACGCTACGAGGCATTCGCACTGTGAATAGGGGTACTTGTTGTTCCCCAGCTTGTCCCAATACCTCCAAAGTGATTTGCTCTGACTGCGGTTGAGCTTGAAATTGTTGCGCCAAAGCTTGCCAAACCAAAGGACGCGATTGTTCCACTAGTTGTGAATAACTCTGCCCTTGTACCGATAGAGAAATGCGATGGGTTTGTGTCCAGCCTACTCTTGCCCATGCCAAAATCAAAGCCAGCCCGAAGCTAAGCAGCAAGGATCCCAGCCTGACCCAAGGTCGATAGCGAGAGTTCGAACTCAGCATTGATGCACAATTCATCTCATAAAAGTGGATGGCCAAAAACGATGAAATTCTGTATTTCGCCTTAACCTTCCAATATAACTGGAGTAATCAAGACGACAACCTCACTTCTAGTATTTGTTGTGTTTTGTCTGCGGAAGAGGGAGCCAAGTAAAGGAATTTCAGAAAGAAGTGGGACTTTATCAACAGATACTCGATCTTCCTCTTGTATCAATCCTCCAAGAAATAGTGTTTCTCGATCTTTAAGTCTGGTTTGCAATGTTCCGACAGAACGCTGATTGAGCAAACTAATAACAGTGCCATCAGAAAGTGTAATTTGACTGCCAATAGATGAGATCTGTGGAAGAAGGTTCAGCGTAATGTAGCCGTTATCATCGATCCTGACATTCTGAATGAGTAAATTGACTCCCGCATTTCCTTTCTCAAAAACGACAGTTGATATGCCAGTCGCAGGATCTGTTTGCAATCTCCTATTGGTGATAACTTCTTGGCCAACCACAATAGCTGCGCCAGTGTTATTCGCGACTACTACTTTTGGATCGGCCAATATCTTAGCTGTTCCTGAAGCAATGGCTGCATCTATACGAGCTGCTAGAGATTGCTGTAATCGATTCAAGGTGTTAAACACAAGTGAGCCTCCAGTCCCTGCAGCAGGAAAAGAACCAACATTAGGAACTGAGGATCCTGCAGGTTGGTCAAGAGGAGTTCCACCGAAGACAGTGTTATCTCCAGACCCCAGAGCAAAGTTGCCAGATGCACTACCCAGTGCAACTCCTAGACTAGAATCATTATCTAGGTTGATCTCAATAAACCTAGCACTAATTAAAACCTGTCGACTTCTCAAGTCAATTTGGGCAAGATATGCTGCAATTACATCATGCTGGGTAGGTGTGGCAACAATAGTCAGTGAATTTGTTCTTGGATCCGCTTGAATGGCTGACTCTTGAGCTAAAGGGATATTTGATGCTTCCAGAATGGCCAAAATTCTACTTCTGATTTCACTCGGAGTAATACTTAGTTGCCTAGCATTGATTTCAACTGTTCCTCCTCCCCCTGCAGTTCCCGAAGCGTTAAAGACAAAAATTTGCTCTGTTTCTTCGATTCTCAGTTGATTGAGTCTATAGGTTTTGACAATCTGCTGGCTAACTCCAGGGAGTGTAGTGCCGATAAAAACCGTTTGCCCTGAACGAGATGCTTGAAGTTCCTTCAGGCGCAAAATAAAGTTAAATGTTTCTTGCAGAGGTGAATCAGCCACATCTAAGGAAATCGTCAGGTCTGGAGGGACGTCATTGAGAACTACGTTCAGTCCAGCTCGACGCACCAGCAGACTCAACACATCACCCACAGGGGCATCCTTGAGGGTTAAGGTAATTGTGGCATTTGAACCCAAGTCAACTGGAGGGGGAGCCGGAATAATATTGCCGACAGCAAGATCTCCGGCCGGAGGAGCCACTGCTCGACCTTGAAACGGAGACGCACTGGGATCAGTAGCTCTCGAAGGCAGCTGAGGTTGGTTAAGCTGGCCCACAGGGGGGACCTGAGAAATCACGGGTGCAGCAGGAACAGCAGGTGCAGGAGGAGCCGCTTGAGTTGTCTGCGGAGGGGCAGGGTTTTGAGCGACCGGTTGGGAGGCAGGGGCAGGAGCTGCGGGCTGAGGAACAGGAGCCACGGGCTGAGGTCGGTTTAGTGACGCCGGTTGGCCGGGCGCTGCTTGGTTGGACGAGGGTTGAGGGGGAACCGCCGCTAGGGGAGCCAGTGGGGCAGAGGGTAGGCCCTCAAAATCGAAGACCAACTGCGTCGGGCTGCGCCGAGCCAGCAAGCCTTGGGGAGCTGCGGCCACGCCGGCTATTTCTATCCGCACACTGTCATTGCCTAGTTGCTTAGCCTCGATGAAACGCACCCCCGGCAAGGGAGACTCTTGACGATAGCGGCCCTGGCTTCCGCTCAATTGAGCATTGGTGATGTCCCCGATCCAAGATTGTCCCTGCTGGGTAAAGAACACCTGTGGGCGAGCGCCCCCTTCGGTGTTGATCTCCAACTGCATGCGGTTGCCGTTGGGCACCAGGCGGATATCTGTGATGCGGCTGAGGCGTTGCGGGTTTGCGGAGGTCAACTGTTGAGCGGCTGCCTCATTGACCCGGCTTTCTAAGGCCAATGGGGGCAGGGACAGGATCAAGCCCAACGCACACCCATAAGCAACTCGACGGTTCATCATCCTCACACCTCACTCCTTCACCCAGTCGTATTCTTGCTTCACCTCGCCACGGGTGCCTTTGGCCTCGTTCACCCCGTGCTTCCCTAATCAAAGCCGAAATCTCGGACTTTGCCACTACCTGTAGCCGTTTCGGGAGAAATTTTTCCCAGATCTTCGATTTGGCAACACTATCTGTGCTGCACCGGCGATTGTTCCCGTCTTCTGAAAACCCAAAAGGGATCCCGCACTGGCAGGATCTCCCCCTGAGCCGAAGCATAGCTAGGCTATTGGCTGGGTGCTGCCTGTTCTCCTTCAGGGGGGGCTTGCCCTTCAGGTGGAGGAGCAGTGCCCAACGGAACGTCTTTGTTGTAGATGTAGGCAATCAAATCAAAAGCAGCGTCCAGTTCCCCTGTGTCTTGAACAGGATTTAAGCTGATGTTGCTCACCCGGAACAGCGTGCGCAGACGTTCTATATCTCCCATCAGATTGATCAGCTCCGTATAGGGGCCACGCAGAGCGACACGGGTGGTCTGCACTTGGATGGCGGGAGCGATGATCCCAGGCACTTCCGGATTGGCCGAAGACGCTGGAGTCAGTGGAGAAGGGCTAAAGCTGCGCAGCTCGCTGTTGGGCTGCCCCTGCACCAGCCGGTTGAGATCCAGCAGTTGCGTGTCGGCATTCTCGGGGGTGGAGAGCAGGGCACTGATCTGTTCCCGCTCCACGCGAGCTCTCTCGACCTGATTGGGCACATCTTGCAAACTGGCAATCTGGCTCTTTATGTCCTGCAACTGGGTGGTTTTGTTGGCTACCTCCCTTTCCAAAGCCTGTACCTCCTCGATCAAGGGGCGAAGTTGGGTGAAGGCCAGAAACCCCGCCGCGCCTAGCCCTGTGATCCCGATTAAAAGACCAATTCGAATGGGGGTCAGCTCCACGCCCAGCAGTACCGGCGGCCCTGCCGGGGGAACCACCAGTTGTTCGTCGGGAAAACCTTCAACCGATCCAGTCATCAGTTCGCCTCCACTCGACGCAAAATGCGGATCTTTTCAACCAAGCCTATCGCTCCCCGCTGCTCCAGCTCGCGGGTAAATTCCGGGTCGGGATCCCCCAGAGTACGGATGGTTACGGTTATGCCGTACTCCACGCTGGGTTCAGTTACGTCTGTACCGTCCACCCGGGAGCTGCTGTTCAAGACGGCGCTGGTCACAAAGTTGGAATCCAGCAGGGTGAGCAGAAAGTCGTTGACCAGGGGAAAGTCCAGCGCTCCTCCTTGAATGTTGACGGTATCCCCGGAAGCGCTGATGTTGGTTATCCACACCCCCTGGCCGGGGATCTTGCGCCGCAGCTCTTCCAAGATGGCCGACCAAGGCTGGACGGATCCCAGAAAGGAGCGGAACCCTTCCGTTTGGGCGCGAATGGTTTGCAGCTCTTGATTGGCATTCTGCAGCTGGGACAACTCAGCATTGGCTGTGCTGAGCTCACTGTCAAGGCGAGCCCGCTCCGCCCTCAAGGTTTCTCTCTGGCGGGAAAAGCTGTCTTGGAAATACCAAAAAGCTCCCATCGCTACAGCAGCAACAGCAACCCCCAGGCCAATGGCCGGGATCCAATTCTGGGATCCCTTTGCAGCCTCAGCTGCGACTACTTCTCCCCCACCTGTTCGAGCTGTGGTGAGGACATCCGGCCTTTCTTTGAGGAAATTGATCTCCGGTGTGTACATCTCTTTAACCGCCTTGTGCGCTATTCCATCGGTTGGGCGAGCTTGCGCTGCCTGCTGCCGCTACTTGGTGTCTTCCCGTAACGCCAACCCCAGGGCCACTCCCATTGCTGGGCGTTCCTCCAGGGGCAGTTCCACTGAATCCGGCACGACAATGTTGCCAAAGGGATCCGCCAACTCCACCGCCACGCTCAACGACTGAGATAAGAAGCCGTCGATTTGGCCGATGCTTGCCCCAGTTCCGGCCAGCAGTACTTTCACCACAGGCGAGCTGCTTTCTGTGCTCGTAAAGAAGTCGATGGAGCGCTTCAGTTCATCCGCCAAATCGGAGACAACGCGCGTTACTGCTGCTACACCGGGATTGCTGGGCGCTGGCTGTTCTCCCGTGGCCAAAATATCGGTGGGGTTGATCAAGGGTAACCTCAGAGTTCGCAACAGGTCGCCGGTGCGGCTAACCGGCAGATTCAGGGATTGGGCCAGCACCTGCCGCATGTGGATGGTGCCGATGTTGACGGTGCGGGTAAATTGCGGGATCCCGTTCACCAAAATGCTGATCTCGCTGCTGTCGTAGCCGATGGAGCTGAGCAACACGGCCTCCCGGGGGCCGTACTGGGTTAGCTGATCGCGGATGGTGCGAATGAGGGAGAAGCTGGCCAGCTCCACACAGCGCACCTGCAAGTTGGCCACCTGCAGCACCTCCAGGTAGTTGTCCACCACCTCTTTGGGGATGGCCACCAGCAAGACTTCGATGCGCTCAATGCCATCCTGGGAAAGATCGAGACCCAAGGGTTGGTAATCGACATCCGCCTGATCCCGCGGATAGGGAATGTAAAGTTCGGCCTCCTGCTCCAAAACCACCCGGCGCAGCTCATCGGCAGGTAGGTCGGCAGGCAGGCGAATGAGACGAACGATGGCCTCCCTTACGGGCACTGCTGTGGCTGCCGGCAGGTTGGTGGGTACCTTGTTTTCATTGAGCAAATTCATCAGGATCAAGCCAACTGTGCTCGGATCGAGGATGCGCCCTTCGACCATCGCCCCTTCCGGCATTTCCACGCTGTGGTAGTGGGCCAGACGATAGCGACCATTGCCCTGCTTTTTCAGTTGGGCAACGGCGATGCGCTCGGGGTTGATGTCCACCCCAAGCATGGTTCGGGTTTTGGAACCACCAAGAAAACTAAACACGCCGGGAAACCCCGCCCTTTGCGCTACTGCTAGAGGCATACTACCCAATTTATGGGTGGGTTACCACCAATTTGCCATTGGCTGCGGGGAAATTCGTGTCTGGGCTATCTTCCCCCTCCAACTGCAAGTGCAGGGCTTGCACGGTGTTGGAAACTCGCTCGGATCAGCGGGTTTGTTGCCGTGCCCACTCACGGAACTGTCGCAGGGTCGGTATCTCCCCCAGGATCAAGCGTTTCTCCAGAAATTCCTGCAGGATTGAGGCAGGCAAGCCGGGAAAACTGAGGCTTTCTACAACAGGGCAGTAGGTGTCTCCTTGCCGTCGAAAGTATTGCAACGTGCGGCCATTGTACTGCCAGATTTCCGGAACCCCCAGTTGGGCATAGATGGGGAAGCGTCGCTGAGAAGGGCTGGTGATGTCCACTTCCACCACCAAGTCCGGTGGGGGATCGGATGCCAAGTCGATTTCTTCTTTGTGGCGAACAAGAGGCTCGTTTTGGATGTAGTAGCAGGAGTCTGGCTCTGCGCTCATTTGCAGATCTGGGCGTCGCATGGTCCAGGATCCCAGTTGGCGCAAATTCAGGTTCCACTCTTCCGCAACGGCCACGATTAAACTCTCCAGGAATCGATTGCTGCCCTCATGGGGAGCCAGGGGGGACATGATTTCTAAACGTTCTCTCCAGTAGTGGAAACGGGTGCTGCGGTTCTCCCCCACCTCTGCCAGCAACTGTTCGAAGGTTTTCCAGCCAATGGGATGGAGAATGACCCGTTCTTCGCCGAGCAGCGGCTTTGGGGAGCCTTCCGATGTGGGCGCTGCTTCGGAAGTGGGATGGGTGGTCATAACGGCCTTCTATCCACCTAACTGCTCAAAACCCTTCTTCCTCCAGGGCCTGGACGTTTTGCACAATCCGGGAGAGCTCGTTTTTCTCATCCACATTGATGCGGGTCGGGGATCCGCTGATGATGCGCTCGTAGCCCCGGAAGGAATCGCGGATTTGGATGCCTGCGTTGGAGATGAGGTACTCGCGGATCCCTTTGTCGTGCCAGGATCCCCGCATTTTGAAGACGTTGAGGGCGCGGGCCATTTCTCCGCGGATCTCCACGTATTGCAGCAGGATAATCGTGTCGGTGATGGTGGAGATGTGGGATTCGGTGATGGAATGGGATCCCATGAATTGGTCGGTGGTGTTGGTGAAAAAGCCGGTGATCTCCTCCTGCTTGGCCAGGCCAGTTACCCCGATTACAAACTGGCGGAAGGCATTTTGGCTCACTCCCCGCGCCAGGGCTGACAGGGAGTCGATGGCCATGCGGGAGGGCTTGAAGGCCATCATCTCGGTTTTGATCTTCTGCAGGTGGTCTTCCAGGCCGGCAGATTCTGGGTAGGCGCAGATGATCTTGAGGAGGCCCTGCCGCTCGAACTCTTCCAGCTCAATGCCCCAGGAGGAGGCGTTGCGGGACAGCTGCGCCCGCGACTCTTCGTAGGCAAAGAGAATGCAGCGTTCCCCATCCAGGCAGCCCCGCTCCAGGAATTTGCTCACCAGCGAGGTTTTGCCCGTGCCGGTGGCGCCGGTGGCCAAAATAATCGAGTCCTTGAAGAAGCCGCCGCCGCACATTTCGTCCAGCTTCTCGATGCCGGAGGAGACCCGCACGTTGGAGGAGCGCTGGGTCAGTTGCATGGCTCCCAGGGGGAAGATGTTGATCCCGTCATTGGTGATGGTGAAGGGATATTCCCCCTTCATGTGGGTGGTGCCCCGCAGCTTCAAGATCTCGATGGTGCGCCGCCGTTTCTCTCCTTCCAGGATGTTGCGCAGGATCACCACGTTGTCGGAGACGAATTCTTCCACACCGTAGCGGGCGATGGGACCGTACTCGTCGGTGCGCTCTGTGGTCATGACGGTGGTGACATTGGCCTGCTTGAGGCGGGCCGTCAGGCGGAACAGCTCCCGCCGCACCACACCGGCAGGGTCGTATTGCTGAAAGATGGCTGTCACTGAGTCGATGGAGACCCGCTTGGCTTTGTATTTGCGAATGGCGTACTGGATGCGCTCGATGAGGGCCGACAAATCAAAGTTGCCGCTCACCTCATAGCCTTCGGGATCGGGGGAAGCGTCCAGGATAAACAGTTGGCCCCTGTCGATGAGGGCCTGCAGATCCCAGCCAAAGCTGGAGGCATTGCGAATGATATCGGCGGGGGTTTCCTCGAAGGTGACGAAGATCCCCGGCTCTTGATACTTCACGATGCCGTTGTAAAGGAACTGCATGGCAAACAGGGTTTTGCCGGTGCCGGAGGTGCCGCTGACCAAGGTGGTGCGTCCCAGGGGCAGCCCACCGTGGCTGATGTCTTCAAAGCCCTCGATGCCCGTCTGTTTTTTGGGGATCCCTCGCAGCTCTGAGAGATCCGCTCGGTGGTTGTCTGGGGTTGGTTCGGTGGAGTCCTCTGCGGTGTTATCTTGTGGCTTTTCTGGCTCAGAAGGCCCCAATGACTGGTTCATCCCACTCTCCTTGCTCCTGCAGCCTGTCTCAAGCCTCTTCGTCCAATTCTTCGTAGAGCAGATCCAGGCCGATGAGCACTTTCTCGCGGTTGGACAGATCGCCAATAATCTTCCGCACCGGTGGCGGCAGGATTTTGGCCAAGGTCGGCGTTGCCAAGATCTTATCTTCCTCTGCCAGTTGCGGATTTTTCAAGACATCGATCACCTTCAGGCTGTACACGCCGCGGAACTCCTTTTCCAAGATGTCTTGCAAGGTGCTGAGGGCACGCAGAGAATTGGGGGTGTTGCCCGCCACGTAGAGCTTGAGAACATAGGCTTTGCGAGTGGACATATCTAAGGATCCCTTGGAGCGGTTTTGGGAATGGAGCGGCGGTACATTTCGCTCAGGTGGGCCATCACATCGATCAGGGTAAGGCGGTAATCCAGCAGGATCTCTTCGCTGCGGCCTTCCAGCTTCAATTGTTTGGCAAAGTCTTCCATCAAGTTCATGTGCAGCTCCAGCAGTTGAGCAGCGCCGATATCGGCAAAAAAGGCCAAGGCCACCAGCTCGTCGATGCGGGCATTGACGGTCTCGGGAGATTGAAAATAGTCCAAGACGATTGCCTGGTAAAGGTTACGCAGCCGTCGCATGAGGGCTTGCTGCTCGTGGGGCGGGAGGCGACGGTAAAACAGCTCTGGGTCACGATGATAGTACACTCCGGCGTAGCCCAGCCGTTCCCGCAATTTCTCCGCCAGCCGCCGTTGTTGTTGGTTGCTGTAAGCCAGGTAGGGCTGATCGCTGGGATGCGCTGGGCCCTGCGGGAGGCCGCAGGTGGGAGACATCTGCAGAAACAAGGCGATGGCCCGATCCACCAGCAGCTCCAAGACGGAAGGGGATCCCGAAGCGGTACAGTCGGCCCGCACCTGCCCCTTCAGCTCCTGTGGCGAAATGGGACGGACGAGGGTGGCGTTGTGGTAGAAAAACTGCTCTCGCTTGAGCAATGCTTTCACCAAAGATGAGGTGGCAGGGATCTCTCCTTCCGTCTCCGGTGTTTCCTTTTGCAGGTGGGATTCTTCCAGCACAATCGCCAACACCGTCGGCAGCAGCAGTCCCCACGCGCAGAGCTGATTGCCCAGATCGTGCAGCTCTTGCAGCCGAGTGGGATCCACCAGGAGCACCAAGCAATCGACATGGCCGTCTTGTCTCCTGAGAGCCTCTAGGAAGGTAGCTTGATCCTGAAAACACTCGACAACAAAGCGTTCAGGGGGTAGCCAGTCCTCGCAAGCTAGGGGCTCTCCTGCTGGCGGCTCCCAATCCAGCAACAGGTTGATGCGCAGTGGATGGGTGTCAGGCAACAAGACAAAGGATGAAGATATATTTCCTATCTTAAATCTGACCGGGATCCGCGCTCACCGGCCAGAGGAAAAGAGCGGGAGAAAAACCTAAACTAGGGGTGAGTGAGCTGCTGCCGAGATCCCTATGGTGCCCCTGATCATCGACTGTGACCCTGGCCAAGACGATGCGGTGGCTCTGCTGCTGGCTATGGCGTCGCCAGAAGAGCTGCAATTGCTGGGCATTACCACGGTGGCCGGCAATGTCTCCTTGGACAAAACCAGCCGCAATGCTCGACAGATCTGTGAATTGGCCGGTCAGCCGCAGATGGGGGTGTATGCTGGCTGCCCCCGACCTCTCTTGCGCCCTCTGGAAACCGCCGAGCAGGTGCATGGCAAAACCGGGATCGATGGAGCGGATCTGCCGGAGCCCCAGATGCCTTTGGGATCCCAGCATGCAGTGCCCTATCTCATCGAGACGCTGATGGCTGCCCCTGAGCCGGTTACCTTGGCTTTGCTGGGCCCGATGACCAACTTGGCGGTGGCCCTGGTGCAGCAGCCCCGGATTGTGGAGCGCATCCGGCGGCTGGTGTTTATGGGGGGATCCGCCTTTGAGGGGAATGTTACCCCGGCAGCCGAGTTCAACATCCTCACCGATCCCCACGCCGCCCAGATCGTGCTCAGCGCCGGGATCCCGGAGGTGGTGATGCTGGGCTTGCACGTCACCCAACAGGTCCTCAGCACGCCGGAGCGGATTGAGCGCATCCGCGCCCTGGGCACCCGCGTTGGGCAGACGGTGGCCAATATGCTCACCTTTTACGGTAAGGTCGACGTAGAACGCTACGGGCTACCGGGAGGGCCATTGCACGACCCTTGTGTGATTGCCTATCTGTTACAGCCGCAGTTGTTCGAGCTCAAGCCCTGCTACGTCGAGGTGGAAACGGCTAGCCCCTTGAACCTGGGCCGGACGGTGGTGGATCGCTGGGGATCCAGTGGTCGCCTCGCCAATGTTCAGGTGGCTTTTGGGGTGGATGCCCAGGGGTTTTACCACCTGCTCACCGAGCGCCTGGGCCGTTACCGATAATTCTGATAGTTCTGATCCTTGAGGCCAGATCCGAAGGTGGAGAATCCCAGCGCCGTCCAACGTGCCAAGCTGGAGTGGGTGAACCTGCCCACCGCCGTCACCCTGCTGCGGCTGGCAGGGATCCCTTTTGTTTTGCTGGGCCTGAGCCTGCGATCCCCACTGGGGGAGAGGTTGGCCCTCTGGGCGTTCCTGTTGGCGGCGGCAACCGATTGGCTGGATGGCCATTTGGCCCGCCGTTATGGCTTGGTAACCGATATGGGCAAGTTTTTGGATCCTCTGGTGGATAAGCTGCTGGTGTTGGCGCCGCTGCTGGGCCTGCTGGAACTGGGGCGGATCCCCGCTTGGGGCGTGTTTTTGCTGGTGGGGCGGGAGCTGGCCATCGCCGGCTGGCGGGTCAACCAAAGCCAAATCCGCGGTGCCAATTTCTGGGGCAAAGCCAAGACGGTAACCCAAATCCTGGCCATTGCTTTGCTGATTTTGGGGTGGCCGGGAGGGATCCCTTGTTTTTGGGTGGCGGTGGTTCTCACCCTGATCTCGGGCCTGACCTACCTGCACACCGATCATCCCCATCATGCGCAGTCACCCGGCAGGCCATAGCCCTTGTCAGATCCCCCCGCCCCTCGCCGACAGAGGAGACACCCCACCTGAGCAGCGCATCCTCGGCCTAGATCCAGGTCTGGGAACCATGGGTTTTGGTTGCATTCTGGCGGGATCTGCGGGGTTGAAACCTGTGGATTATGGGGTGATCAGCACCCCCAGCCAACACTCGATGCCGGAGCGGCTGCAAACGCTGCACGAGGATTTGAGCCAGTTGCTGCGCCAACTGCGCCCGCATCAGGTGGGGCTGGAAAAACTTTTTTTCTACAAAATGGGCAATACCATTGCCATCGCCCAAGCCCGTGGCGTGATCCTGCTCACCTTGGCCCAGCATCATCTGTTGCCGGTGGAGTTTACGCCCGCCCAAGTCAAGCAAAGTTTGACAGGCTACGGACGCGCCGACAAGCAGGCTGTACAAGCTGCCGTGGCCCGGGAACTCAACCTGCCCAGCTTGCCCCGCCCGGATGATGCCGCCGATGCCTTGGCGATTGCCATCACAGTCTGGCACCACCGCTTCTCTTGAGGGATCCCGTCCCTGTCCAATCCCCTGCCTTCGGCAGGAGGTGAAAGATGTTAGCGTTGAGTAGCTAAAAAAGTTCGGTGCTGCAGCATTAGCTCCACAAACTCCCGGAAGAGGTGATCGGCATCATGAGGGCCGGGGCTGGCTTCCGGGTGATACTGCACGGAAAACAGGGGCAGGTGACGGTGGCGGATCCCGGCTACGGTGTGGTCATTCAAGTTGAGGTAGCTGATCGTGACCTCATCGGCAGGGATCGAGTCGGCATCCACCGCAAACCCGTGGTTCTGGCTGGTGATCTCCACTTGCTTGTCCAGCCCACAGGGATGGTTGAGGCCCCGATGGCCAAACTTGAGCTTGTAGGTGGATCCCCCTAGGGCCAAACTGAGAATCTGATGGCCCAGGCAGATCCCAAATAGGGGCTTCCCGGTTTGCAGCAGCGCTTGCGTGGTGCGGATGGCAGTCGTCTCAGCGGCGGGATCCCCTGGCCCATTGGAGAGGAAGATCCCATCGGGGTTGTAACTCAAAATCTGCTCCGGGCTGGCATTGGCCGGCAACACCATCACCCGACAGCCATAGCGGGTAAGGCGGCGCAGAATGTTGCGCTTAACGCCAAAATCCAAGGCCACCACCCGCAGGGGCGGCTCCGGCACTGGGATCCCTTGGCTGCGCCCATAGTCCCAGTCGGCAGGCGTAGGCTCCAGCCACTCGTAGGGTTGGGGAGTGGTAACCTCTGCCACCAAGCTCAACCCCTGCATGGAAGGAGCCTGGCGCACCCGCTCCAACAAAACCTGGGGATCCAAAGTCTCTGTGGAAAGGGCCCCGTTCATCACCCCCTGGGAGCGCAGCCGCCGTGCCAAAGCCCGCGTATCTACCCCAGCAATGGCCGGGATCCCATATCGTTGCAGGTATTCGGGGAGGGTGGATGTAGCCCGCCAAGAGCTGACCAAGCGAGACACGTTGCGGGCAATCACCCCCGCTACTTGGGGCCGAGCCGATTCTTCATCCAGCTCATTCACTCCGGTATTTCCCAGCTCAGGGCAGGTGAAAGTGACCATCTGCCCCCGGTAGCTAGGGTCGGTGATCACCTCCTGGTAGCCGGTCATGCCCGTGTTGAACACCACCTCGCCCACTGCCGTGCCCGGCGCCCCAAAAGACCAACCGGCAAAGGAAGCACCATCCGCCAGCATCAGCAGGGCAGGCTGACGAGATTGCCAAGGAAAGGTTTTTTCCTGAAGGATTGGGGAAGAAGGGGCCATGCGCTACCCAAAAACATCGGCCTGACCATCCTACCCCCTTTCAAGGAGGTTGCAAGGCTGGCTAGTCTTCCGCATCTGCTCCGCCCGCACAAGCCGGGTCGTTGTCCTTGCGGATGGTGCCTATCAAGGTGCTCACCACCACGCAGCGGTTTTCCCCCTGAGAGTAGGTGCTGCTAACTACAAAGCGACCCAGTTGACGGGCGCGGCCATCGGATTCAAAAACGGCTCTTCCTCCACTGAAGTTGTTGGTTACAGTTACAAAATTATTCAGGCGAATTCGCTGACAAGGGGTGGGTTCATCGCAAAGGCCCTCCCCATCTTGGATGACCAGAGTCGGAACGATCGGATCCGAATTGTCCACCTGCACCACCCAAGCTCGGCCCAGGAGAGAGGCTCTGGCGTTAGTGCGGGCAGTGCGCAAGGCTCGCTCCACCCTGTTCTGCGCATCCTCAAGCTGGATCCGCGCCCAGATGTTGATCCCAGAGGGAACGGCCAGCACAGCCAAGATGCCGATGATGACAATAACCGCCAAGACTTCTATCAGCGTAAAGCCCCTTGTCTGGGCAGGTGCAATCCGTCTAGATCCGCTCACCGAGGCCAGCATAGGCAGGGATCCCCCCTCCGAATAAGTCACATAGGCTTGACTAGGCTTGACGATTAAACACACCACGGGCCAACACCCGAGTTTGCATTGTCGTCAGATACCGCGACACCTGCTCCGCATCAACGCTGGTGGCATCTTGGATGTAGCGCCGGAACAGGCCGGGATTGGCTCGCTCCATGGCAGTTGCCGTGATGGTAACAATCACATCTTGGGGAAGGCTGGCGTCGGTACTGCGCCGAACGCAAACATGGAAGCCCACGTCGTTTTGATTGACCTCTAGGCCTGAGAAAGTGACTCCGTCGGGCCTGCCCCCTCCAAAGGCATAGCCCTGTGGGCAATTCGGGGCAACCTGCGGGCTGCCCTGCCGGCTGCTGAAGATGTTGGAGACCAGAGTTACCAGTCGATTACCTTGATTGCCTGCCCCAGCAATGGGAGTTTGGCGAGCCCTAGCTTGCTCAGAGGGCCAAACCAGAAAGCCTTCCCGGAAGGGATCCGGATCCTCGACAAAAAATCGGCTGCGCTCAGTGCATGTGTCATTAAGAGGTTGCAACTCAAACCTAGCAATGCGCGCATTACCCTCCCAGGGGGTGCTGCCGTCTGGGTTACCGGCGTTGTTGTAGTTGCGCTGCAAGTAATACACAACCAAGGTGTAGATGTTGCGGCGGCTGCGAATGTTTTCCCAATCAGATTGGGAAATGCCTGAAGGTCTTTCCTTCAAAGTTACTCGGCCTTCTCGGATTTGTTGCAACGCCGGAGGGCCTTGATAGCAATCGCGTGGGATCGGATTCAGCTTCCAAAAAGCGACAACCGGAACGGCACCATCGGGGCGGCGAATCCATCCAGGAGTGTAAAGCCTTTGGATGAGATCTGGCGTTCCGTCTCCGTTGGGCTGTTCCGCATCGTTGTAGATGTAAAGCGCCTCTGCCAGATCCTGCTGGATATGCTGCATGGCCTGGGTCAGCTCCGCCTGCACCTGGGTGCGGCCCGTCTCTTCCCGATCCAGCCGCATCGTCTCGATGACAATCATCGCGGTGGCCAGGAGAAAGATGGAGGCAACCAGCAGTGAGACCAACAGCTCAATGAGGGTAAACCCCGCACTCTTGTAAACCCTGTGGCGAAAAACCTTGAACATAGGAAAACACCACCTTTTTGTGAGCCTGCAGGAGGAGCTTACCCGTCGCTTCAAAGCGAGGTAGGGCTTGGGCTGGGCAGCGGGAAGGCATTGCAGTTGTTGGTCGGTGTTCCACCCCTGGCTTGAACGTCGGCCAAAACGGCGCGGCAAACATCCCCCAAATTGGCAGCCAGGTTGACTTCCACAATCGAGCTGGCCATGGGAAAGAGCCACACATCGGCATTGGCCAAGTTCTGATTGGCGGAGACCGTCTCAGCGCGCAGGCCAGGAAGAGCTTGCCGAGTGTTTGGGTTAAAGGAAAAGCGATGGTAGACCCTGACTCCCATCATAAAGCTGCAGGGAACCCCTGAGATGACGGTGTTGTTGCGTCGGTCAATGCATTCCCTGCCCCTATCCCGAAAGGTTTGGATGACATAGACCTCGGGGTTTCGCCCCGGCACCTGAACTTCAGCCAAACGAATGGAGTAGTTGGGGCCGGGGTTGTCCATATCAGCAGGAGGCGGGGTATTGGCCAAGGGGTTTGCTCCAATCCTGGGCAGACGGGCCAACTGAGCCGGGTTCTGAAAGGCAACTGGGTTAGCGGCCAGCTCCAGGTCAACCAGGGTGCGGATGCGATCCACCTCAGCCCGGGCCAGTTGATTGGCCACTTCTATCCGCTCCGTCATGGCCCGCCGGTAGGCGATCAGGGTGAGAGCAGGAGCAAGAGCGGCCATAGCCAAAGCCACAATGACCACCGACGCCAAGACCTCAATGAGGGTAAAGCCCCCTGTTTCTTGTTGCCGCCAAAGCCGTCCTTTGCTCATCGATCCCTCCCTTAGCCCACTCTGCTCCTACCTTGAATCTACCCCCAGCTTGGGAAGTCAATATCAGTTGAAGTCACTGCAACCTCCAATCTGAGCAGCAGCCTGTAGAGGAACACCTGGCTGCTGTTGCAAGGCACAGCGCAGCCGCCGCACATACGGATCCTGAGGATCCAGCTCTCGCAAGAACTCGGTGCGGGTATTGGAGGGGAATTGGAAGCGGGCCGACACCGCGCTGGGACGACGGGCAATTTGCAGACCC
Source organism: Synechococcus sp. R55.4 (assembly GCF_047461935.1). Lineage (NCBI taxonomy): Bacteria > Bacillati > Cyanobacteriota > Cyanophyceae > Synechococcales > Synechococcaceae > Synechococcus > Synechococcus sp. R55.4. The sequence continues at coordinate 23,037 of NZ_JANSIF010000013.1, forward strand.
ACGTCGTAGCCGAAGCGGCGGTTGGGTGGGTAGTAGTAGTCGTAGCCCCGCACAAAGGTTGGATCGGCTACCAGATCGGGTGGCTCAAAGCTGTGCTGCAGGAAGGGGCCGGTAGCATAGGTGCTGTAGTTGAGCTGGATCATCGAGCCGCTGAAAAAGAGGTTGACATCTCTCCACAGCTCGTTGAGGCGCAGGAAGTTGTGCATGCCCCCGCCCGTCTGATTCAGCCGAGACGGGATCACACCGCTGATGGCAATGGCATTTACCCGCGTTTCCCTGGCCGGCTGGAGCTGCCGGTTTTGGGTGCCGTTGTCGTTGCGGCGGCGCTGGTCCACATCGGTTGAAGCCAGCTCTTGGAAGCGGGGAATGGGAATGGGCCGACGGGTCACCTCATCCAGGATTACCCCCAGCACCGGGTTTTCGCCGGCAAAGCCAGTGGGAGTCTTGTTCAGGTCCAGGGTGAACGGCTCCACATCCACCCAGACCAGGCCATCGCCATCGCCGCCGTTACGGTCGATCTGAACCTGGATGGTGTTGCCGTTGGGCTTGACGTAGAAGCAGAGGCCATTGCGAATATCTTCACTGCCCTTGTGGTTAATGTAGTATCCGTCCGCATACTTGGACGCGGGAGTGTAGGCTTGGGTCGCGGCGCTTTTGTTGACGCGGGCGTAAGGGTTGAGCGCCATCTGGGGTTGGATCTCTAGCTCTGGCCGATCCGGCAAGTCTAACCCAAACAGCGGATCCCGCTCCAAAACATTTGAAGGCTCCTCCAGATCCCAAATGCCATTCTTGTTGAGATCCTCGAAGGTAGGATCGGCACCTTTAGGAGAGGTACGCAGAGTGCTGGGTCGGCTGGCACCCGTGTAGGCGGTGTACTTGAAGCGGTCGTTGAAGTTGGGGCGAAATACCCCCGGCACCCAGAAGCCACCGTCTGAGGGAGTGACCTGTTCATCGCCACAGCGAATTTCTCCACTGCCGTTGAGCAGTTGCCGCCGCAGTTGCCGGGCCCAGTCATCGGTACCCACAGCAGGAGTTCCAGAAATCTTAGCTCCAATATTCTCAGCAGGGCGGATGCCCGGCTCTTTGCTGGGGTTGGCTATCTGGCTGGAGAGCAAATTGCCCTTCAGTCCGGCACGGGCAGCATAGGCCGGTTCGCCAAACATCCAGTTGAAGGCCGCCTGCAAAGCTTCAGCAGGGTTAGGCCACTTAGACGGCTTGGGCACCCCTGCTTTCACTTCCAGCACCGGGGAAAGCTCCGGCTGCAGAGCAATGGTTACGCCCTCGGCAGGAGCCGCAGCCACCGTATTCACGCTGATGGTCTCCGGCTCCGGATCGGCCTCGACTGCCTGAATGGGGCGCAGCTCCACCGTGTTGGGCTTGGCTGCCATCCACTCGCCCAAGGGGCTCTTGGAACGAGTTTCTGGGGCAAAGACGCTCGGCCCGCAGGGAGGCCCCTGGCAGGTGAGATTTTGCGTCTGCGTCTCGGTTGCTGGACAGGTGGGGCTGCTGGTGCTGGCAATCAGGTTGCGCGTTCGAGTTTGGGTAACCGTTCTAGTTTGGCCGCAGGCAACCTGAACCTGGCTGCAATCTGGGGGTGACCAGGGGCTCCACTCGCTGTAGTTGCAAGTCTTCGGGCAGGTAACCGTTTGGGTTTGCGTCCGGGTGGTGGTCCCGCAAATCGAGGTGCAGGTCTCAGTGCGGCTCTGAGTTATCTGCAGGCCGCCGTTGGCCACCGTGCACGCAGGAGTCCAGTCTGTATAGGTGCAGGTAGCCCCCGGAGGTTGGCAAGTGATGGTTTGGTTTTGGGTTTCAGTAAAGGGGCTTTGGCTGGGACACAGCGGCGTAACCGTGCGGCTGCGGCTCTGCGTAATGGTAGCCCGGCTGCACTGCTGCTGCTGGGTACACTGAGGCGTCCAATCCGACCAAGGCCCGTAGTTGTACTGAGGGTAGCAGGTGATCGTCCGAGTTTGCGGTGTTGGCGGAGTGCCAGAGCAACCGGCAGGCAAGGTGGCTGTTTTGGTCTGGGTGATGGTGGTGGGTTGACAAATATCGGTTCTACAAGCGGGCGTCCAGTCAGTCCACCTGGGATCACAATTGAGGCTGACCGCGCAGGAGCGCTGAACAGGATTTTGATCTTGATCTAGCTGGCTACCCTTGATCGGATCTGGCTCGCAAGGTTTATTCACCCCCGGCAGCGGCTTCAGGTAGCGCAGGTCGTAGTCTTCCAGCTCGCTGCCATCGCGGGTGGCAAAGCGCACGCGAGCGTTGCCGCTATTTTCATAGGTCTGGATCTCCACGAGGTAAGGAGAAGGCCCTTCTGCAGGCGCGCACTCCAGCTCCAAGCGCAGGGTGACCATGTTGCTGCCGCTATCCTGCCAGGCTTCGGCCCCTGCCGCGTCCGGCCCTAGGTTGAGGGGAGTGCCGTTCCAAACTCCGCGGTTGATGAAGGTGGCTGGCTCCGCGGGGTTGGGAGGGGTGTAGCCGGGGTTGCGCCGGATGATCAACCGCACGCCATCATCGGCATCGAGGATGCGGTAGCTCTGCAGGCCCGGCCAGCGCGGATAGATCTCCCCTACCCAGCGAACGACGAAGAAGTCGTTGCCGTTGTTGTTGCCGCTGCCGGATCCACCGCTTCTGCGCCGCCAGCAGGAGCGCAGGAAGTTGAACTGGTTGGGGTTGTTGAATACGAGCTCGCTAGTTCCTTCTCCGTTGGGGAGGAGCCTGTATCCAATGCGAGGGTTGCCGACAGGCTTATAGGAATAGCCGATATCATCCGCATCGATGGGCGCGTTCGGCAGGCGGTTGTTGCCGTCCGGCTCTCCGCAACTGGGCATCCAGAACCAGTCGCCGCGATCCCGCCGATCAGGACTGGGATCAGGCGGGTTGAAAGGTGGCCGAGGCTCCCAAAGATTCGGCGGCGAGAGAATCGGCACCGACAGGCGGCAAAGGGGCTGCAGGATGGTGAGGGGTGGCTGAAAAATAGTATCAATCAGCGTGGCGTTGCAAGCAGGAGTGCTATTATACAGCCGCCGCTTAAAGGGAGAGTTGGAATTCAGATCGTTGCTCCCGCCGAACCGGTACTGGAAGCCGCCCCACCAGGGGAAACCAGGGCCGCTGCGGGCAAAGCTGCTCGGATTGACGGTGCCATCCGCATTACTGATAGCATCGCGCACGCAGGCCCAGCGCTGCCCACCGCTCCCATTTGGATTACACGTGGGCGCACTGCTGGTGTAGCCGTTGTTGTACTGGCCGATGGCGTCCGGCATCGGTTCCCAGTCGACGGGGAATATCGGATCCGGCCAGCGCACCGCCCGCAGGTAGGGCAGGTTGCGGTTTTGGGCAGTTTGGAGCAGACCTACAGGACCTAGAGGATTATTGGGGTCGGCAAACCCTGTGTTGCGGTCGTACTGGTTCTGCGGGCTGCTGAGCCAGCCGTTGTAGTACTCGGCCAATAGGCCACCGCCTCCTTCAGGCTCGGGGCAAGGCCCAAGTGGAGCCACCAGCAGCCAGCGGGAGGTATCCAGCACCGGGTTGCCCAAAGCCGAGATGCGCACCCCAAAGTTGGCATAGCCCGTATCGGGTGCCCGCAAGAGCCGCACTTCGGGCACGCCCAGCCCTGCGGTTCGGTCAGCTTGACCGGAGCTGGCATCGGTACTGTTGCGGCGGGCAAAGATGGTGTCGCGGGCAAACACATCCGGCCAACCCGGTTGGTTGGTATTGTCACCCAGGTTCTGGGCCCCGTTGGTGTTGTCAAAGCGCAGAACGCCAGCACCAGCGCTATTCGGATCCGGAGCCGGCCAGTTGTTGCCGCGGATTACCAGGGCCTGGTTGAGGAAGGAGGTGTTGAATCCCAGGTTATCCCCGCTGCAGCCGTAGTAGTCGCTGCGGCGAGGGGCTGAGGCCCGTCCACCGGCGTAGTCTTGACCGGGCACGTAGCTGCTGCCGCCGCCGTTGAGGGTGCCATCCTGGACAAAGCCGTCGTCGATGCTGCCGTCGCAGAAATCGGCAGAAAGGATGTTCACCGAGTCGCCCAACACATCGCTGGGCCGCCAGAGATCCTGGGCTGCCCGGGCAAAGCGCCGGTCTTCATCCTTCCGGAGCCGCCCGTAGAAGTTTCTGTAGAGGCCATCCGCCCCGAAGTTGAGGAGAGTTGTGAACTCCTCCAGCCGCTGCCCGTTCCTCGTCTGGTGCAGGTTAAAGTCTCCTTGGATGTAGACGGGGTTATCAGAAACAAAGGAGAGACCAAAGACAGCCTCATCGAGGTTAAACCCGCCGCGAGCCAGCCTTGCCCCATTGCGCAGCCGGAAGCCATAGGGCCGCCGATCCGGATCGGCATAGTAGTCCACCGGTTTGGGGCTGAGACCTTGCTCGGAAACAGGGGGATCCCAGACCGTTTGGCCATTGGCCGCGCCTCGATTCGGCTGACCGGCGTTCATAATACCGTCGCTGCCCAAGTCACCGCGGGCATTTCGGTTGCGCCAGTTGGTCAGGTAAGTGCTAAAGGTGCCCAAGGGTGGGCGGGCAATGGCATCTTCCCGCACGGCATCTTCCCGGAAGGCGTAGAAAATCCCCCCTTCTCGGTTCTCGCCAATGCCGGCAGGCAGCCAAGTGTCCCCGTTAATCAACCCCCTGGCCTGTCCGTTGACGTTGTTGGTCAGCAGGGCCAGGTCGATGTTGAGGGCCCGCACCGCCATCGCCTCGCGGCCATCGTAGAAGACGGAATCTTTGAAGGGCACGCGATGACACTGGTTGCCAATCCGAATGAGATCAAATTGGTTGCTATTGGGGCCAGCAGCAGTGCAATTGGCTGGGGCATGGGGCAAAGCCCAGTTGCCAATTCCAGAACGGGGCTCCAGAGCAACCTCGTTTAAGTTGGTTACAGCCTGATAGCTGACTGTGCTCGGAAGGAAGGAGTAAGCGCTGCGCCGCTCCGTTTCCAGGGTATCCGTCTGGTTGAAACTGGTGGTCGGGAAGATGTAGCGCAGCGGCAGATAAAACCGATTGGCCGCCTCTCGGTTCCCAGCTCGGCTGGCTTGAATGTCGTTCCAGAGGGTTTGAGCCGCTGGATCCCCGGCATTGGCAGCCGCCTCAATGCGGAGCATGTTGTCGGCCAGCATGCCCAACATGCAGCCTGCCGTTTGCAGTGTCGATTGATCCGCCAAGCTGAGGTTTGTCGGGTTTTCAATGATTCGCCGCAGCTCCGAGAAGTTGCCAAAAGCCGTAATAAACGGATCCGGGTGAATGCGGCCCGCCTCTTGACGCGGCGGATAGGCCCCATCGGGATCGCCGGCAAAATTGGCCAGGTTGGTGAGGGCCGTCCACAAGGGGGTGCCCGGAGCTAGCCGAGCCTGCATCGGGGTTGGGTCATACTCCCAAACGTTGGTGCCCTCTCCAGTAAAGAAGTTGATGCCCAGTTGGCTGGCTTGGTCGCCGGCAGGGAACGTGGAAGCCCGCTGCAAGCTCCAAGGAGTGCCGGGGTGGGCCACCGTGGCCAAGCAAGCTACCGGGAAGCGCCCGTCTTGGTGGCTGTAGTGGTAGACGGCCGTGGCCTGCACTGCCGCCGGGTTATCTCTCAAGGTCAGCCGTTGCCGCGCCTCGTTGCTGATGAAAATGGCCTGCAGCTTGGTGGGATCGTTGGGATCCCCGGTGGGCACCAAAGGCAAAGGCAAAGAATCGGTGCGGGTTAGTTCCAGCCGCTGGCCCACGATCACCCGCAGACCTTCCACACGGGCCCGCCGCTCCCAATAGCCATCCAAGCCCACCTCGGAAAGGGCGCCTGGGGGTGGGTTGTCTTGCGTTAGAGATTCCCTCTGGTTGTTCTGAGCATCCCCACGGATCGGAGCACCAGCCCTGACACCAAACGTTTGAGCAAAGGTGTCCACATCGCAGCCCCTTGCCGGATCAGGGCTGACCGGTGGGCGGTCATAGCTGGCCTTGGGGCCAAAGCGGTTGTCGGCCCGATACACATCGTCCACGTAGGGGGGGCAGACTTGGTCTTCCGTTGACTGAAAGCCGCCTGCTTGAACTCGTCCTGGTGGGCCACTCTCTGAATTCCGCCTGACATTAATTGGAGAGACTGACCATCCCGCTGGATCCTGGGCGTAGGTTCCGCGGGTACGAATGCGACCAAAAAGCTGTAGCTCCAGCGGATCCAGAGCTACCATCTCAGGAGCTGCGTCGTTTTGAACCGAATCGAAATTGAGGTTATTCAGGCGGGGAAGGGGCGTACTTGGCGGTACATTCGCCACACCAGGATGGGCATCGAAAATTAGCGTGTCACTTTGGCCCTGTCCGGGGTAACCGATAGCCCCTGCCACCAGCTCGCCAAAGGCTGTAATTTCAGAGTTATCGACAGGCATGTAGAAGCAAGACTGCTCGGAGCTGATGGTGAAAGCTCGGAACAAATTGTTGCTGGCGTAACGGAAAAAGAGGCTGCCCCCCGCGTAGATGGCACCGTTCCAGTTGTAGCCAGGAGTGAAGAAATACTCTAGGTCGCCGCGGCTGAAGGCTCCCCATTTGTTAAGCAGATCCCTCCGCCGATCCTGCTGAAATTGCAAAGCCGAAATGGCACGGGTGGTGGAGTCGGCACCCGCAATAGGCAAGGTGACGGCATAGACTTGAAAGGGCTTGTACAACGTAGAGCCAACCTGGAACCAATCCCCCACGTTGGGGTTGACCGTCTGTTCAGCCGGAGAATCGGTACACCCCGCCAAGGCCGAACCCTGCAGTGGCCCACTGCGGATCAGCAGCCGCCGCGCCCGCTCGGTATCCGTCAGGTTAGCCTCAAAGTCGCTGCCGGCAGCCCGACGGGTGTTCAGAATAGTATAAACCGTTACGGAGTCATTGATGCCATTGTTGTCGGTATCCGCCAAGAACCACCAAGCGGGCGCCTGAACCCGGACGTTCAAGTTTTGTCCCGGATTTTGCGGATCCTCCACCTGAATGTTGGTGGCGATCACGAACTGAGTTTCGTCGGGGAGGATGTAGGGCTCATCGGGATCCCGAGGAAGCAGACCCCCTGCCCCATCGTTGATGAGGGCTGCGGCAAATTGCGCATCCGTCGGGGCGCTGTTGGGCAGGCGGGGATCCCGAACTAGGTACTCGATCTTAGCTCTAGCCCGGTCAATGGCCGTATTCAGTTGTCGGCTAATGGTTTGCCCCGCTCGTTCCACCTGGGTTTGGATGGTGCGCTGAGTGGAGCGGGTCAGCAGCCCCACCGTCACCAAGCTCAAGACCAGCACGATCAAAATGGCAACCGGCAGGACGAAGCCCCGCTCGCGAATCTTGCGCCGATCCACCCGTGCTTTCAAAGAGGCGAGCAAGCGCAGGGTGAGCTTGAGCAGCAGCGTGGAAGGAGCAGACATACCGTATCTCGGACAACGTGAAGGGGAAGGCGGCACCCAGGGGATCCCTTGTCAAGATGCCAAGCTAGCAACAGTATGGCGGTGATCATGGCCGCCGCAAATCCCCACCTCTGGGGGGAATCCCCAAGCCCTTTCTCCAATTCACAAGATCCCCAGTTGCTGCGCTTTGAGCAGGGCGGTGACACGGTCGCTAGCATCCAGCTTGCGGTAGGCGGTGCTGGCGTATTCTTTGACGGTTTCGATGCTGAGGCCCAGACGGCGGGCAATCTGTTTGTTGGCCAAGCCCTCGCTCATCAGTTGCAGCACACACAGCTCGCGGGGGGTGAGCTTGGGCAGCTCCTGTCGGGCAGGCAGCCAGTCTCGTTCGGGGTTGGACAAAATCTGACGGATGACGCGGGCCAATTCCGCCGGGTCGGTCTCTTTGGAAAGGTAGCCTTTGGCCCCGGCGCGGCGGGCTGCCTCAATCAGACCCGGCTCCTGAAAGGTGGTCATCATCACCACCACCACCGGCAGACCCAGCTCTGTGATTTGCTGGCAGGCGGCGATCCCATCCCCATCCGGCATGCGCACATCCAAAATGGCTACGTCGATGGGGCAACTGCGACAATGGTGGACGGCCTGGGATCCCGTCTCGGCTTCGGCCACCACCTCAAATCCTTGCGCTTGCAGGGCAAACTTCAGCCCCAGCCGGAAGAGGGGATGATCGTCGGCAATGAGAACGCGGACAGGGGAAGTCATGGCAGGGGATCCCAGCCGAGGGGGTGCTGGTTTTAATCTGCCCAAGGGGGGATCCCAAATCAAATGGCGGAGCAAGCGGTAACTCTTGGTCAAGATCCTTCTTTCACGAAAACCATGCCCCAAGCACTAGGGTTGAAGGTGGGATCCAGCCGGGTTTGGGCATTGTACAGGGCGCCGGTCAGATCCGCCCCCTCCAGAAAAGCGCCTCGCAGGTCGGCCCCCCGCAGATCGGCATTGTGTAACTTGGCCCCTGTGAGGTCGGCGCCGGTGAGGATGGCTCGACGCAAGTCGGCCCCGCTTAAGTTGGCCACCTGCAGATTGGCACCCGTCAGATCTGTCTGCTGCAGGTTGGCCTGCGCCAGATCAGCTTCCCACAAGAAAGCCCCTGCCTGAGCTGAGCCACTCAGATTGGCCCCTCTCAAATCGGCCAGATTGAGGATTGCTTGGGAGAGGTCGGCAGCTTGGAGATTGGCCTGTCTGAGGATCGCTTCTTTCAGGTTGGCCCCACTGAGGTCAGCTCCCGGCAGTTCTGCCCCCGTTAGGTTGCAGGCGGGGCAATCTTTGCTGGGAAAAACAATTTGGGAGCGGCCCAGTTGGGCATCCAACTCCAGTTGGGCAAAGGCCGCAGCCGTCGGGATCCCCAGCGCCAACAGCGCTCCCGACCAGAGGCGACTTCCCCTCATCAAGGGCTTTACAGGTTGGAGCCGTGCCCATCCCATGGTTTTCACCGGGATCCCCTCCTACTGCTGATGGTAGCCGCTCTGGCCCATTTCCCCAGGGATCCCCCATATCTTGAGGAGCGCCACTAGCTCTGTTGCGGCTGGCAGCGGGGGCAAAAGTGGGCCGAACGCCCTGCCAGCTTGATCCGCCGAATCGGATGGCCACAGAGGCGACAGGGATCCCCTTCCCGACCGTACACCCACGCTTGCCCTTGATAGTTGCCGTTGAGCCCACGCAGATCCCGGTAATCCCGCAAGGTGGTGCCCCGCTGCTCCAGCCCGGCCCGTAACACCTCGATCAAAGCTTCTCGCAGGCGTGCCTTGGCCACATCCGAAAGCTGAACTGCTGGCGTCAAAGGGTGAATGCCGCTCAGAAACAGGGCTTCGTCGGCGTAAATGTTGCCCACCCCGGCTACCAGCGATTGATCCAGCAGCGCGGTTTTAATAAGACGGCGGCTCTTCTGCAGGGCAGCCTGGAAATAGGCCTCAGAAAAAGCTGGCGAAAAGGGCTCCGGCCCCAAAGTCTGCAGGGTGGGGATCACCGCCTCCAGCTCAACACCGGCAGGCACCAGCCACATCTGGCCAAAGGTGCGCTGATCCACAAAGCGCAAGTCCCACCCTTCCTCGAAGGCCAAACGAACACGAGTGTGAGCTGATAAAGGGGTGGATCCCTGCACCCAGAGCAACTGCCCGGTCATGCGCAGATGCACGCCCAGAACAGCTCTCGAATCCAGGGATCCCAGGAGATACTTTCCTCGCCGCTGCCACTGGGTAAAACGGGTGCCAATCAAGCTCCGCCCAAACATCTCCCCTGCAGGGTAGGCAATGGTGCGGGCCAGGAGCACCTCCACCGCAAGTATCCGCGGCCCCAAGGTGAGGCGTTGCAAATCTTGCCGAACTGTTTCAACTTCCGGCAGTTCAGGCACAGAACGACTTGCTCAAGAACACAGTCCCCGGCATCAGAACCCTTGTTGGTTTAGCTGGCCGGAGCAGCTTTGGCCTTGGCCTTGGGAGCTTCCAACACTTCCAGCTCATCTTCGCGGAAGTTGTTGGTGTTGATGTTGTAGTAGTTGATCTTGTCAAAGCGGACGATCACCGGGTAAAGAATGCCGCTGGTATCCACCGCCGCAACCGTTCCCACATCCCGGTACCAGTAGGATTCTTTCCGCAGCACACGGACTTTGGCACCACGCTGAATTGCCATGAGGGTTATCTCCATTGACCTGAACTCAGATTACCCTAGTCCGTGAGAAGGCTGCGATTTCCGAATTTTTGTAACAGGGATCCGCTTTTGTCTGGCTGGGTTTTCGGGGCCAACAGCAGATGAACCGTCGCACCTGTGGAGCCTGGCTGTTGGGTTCTGCTTTGACCTGGGGCTTGCAGGGGAAATCTGCAGGGCTGCCCCATCCGCGCGATTTTGCCGCCGTCCTCAACCTGAACACCGGTCGTTTAACAAGGGTTTGGCAGCCGGAGCAGGCTTCCAGAATCAGGGCCAGCCCTGGCTCAACCGTCAAATGCGCCGTTGCCGCCGCTGCTCTGCAGACTGGGATCAGCTCTGGGGAGCGCTTGATCCACTGTCCGGGTTGGTGGGATCCGCCGCCGCAACTGGGGTTGGGCCGCCTACCCTGCTGGGATCCCCGCGGCCATGGGGCTTTGAACTTGCGCCAGGCCCTGGCCCACTCTTGCAACGTGCATTTTTACCAGTTGGGCTGGGAGCTGGGGGCCGATACCCTGGTGGAGTGGCTGCGGCGCTTCGGCCTAGGGAGTGTGCAGAATACAACTCCGGCTCCGCTCTTGGCGACCGGTCTGGCTGGGCCGGTGGATCCCTGGGAGCTGTTGGTTTATGGGGGCGTGATTGCCCGCCGAGGTGTACCCCTTTCTGGCGAGGTCTCTCTGCCCGCTTTCTCTTTACCGGCTTGGATTTGGGAGGCTCTCCATGCTGGCATGAGCCTGGCGGCAACAGCGGGCACCTGTCGCGGCATTGCCCCAGAAGGGATCCCAGTGGCAGCCAAGTCTGGCACCATCCTCAATCCTCAACGACGAGGACGACCAATTCTCTGGGCAGAAGATTTTCAAGCCTGGTTGCTGGCCTTTTGGCCCCTGCCGGATCCCAACTGGACGCTGGTGCTGCACCTGCATCAGGGCAAAGCCTATGAGGCGGCCATTCCCCTGGCGCGGCAGATCATCGCCGCCATCGGCAGCGGGTGACCACCTTGCTTGCGATCATGAAGAAATGCAAACTATACTGAAGGTCAAGTGCCGTTCTCGTTTTCGTTCTTTACGGATCCCACTCCCTGTCGTTCCCATTTACCCTGGAGGTTCTCATGTCTAATCCCAATTTGTCTGAGCCCAAGTTTGGCTTTAACGAGTATGCCGAGCGCCTCAACGGTCGGGCTGCCATGATTGGTTTTGTGCTGGCCATTGTCATCGAAGCGGTGACGGGCCAAGGCGTTGCTTCCTGGCTGGGCCTGATCTAAGAGACCTCAACTTACCGCCTTTTGGCTTTTCCTTGGGTCTGCTGGCTTGCAGGCCCTTTATTGTATTGAGCAGGGTATTGAGCAGGAAGCTTGACTGCACCAGTTGTAGCCGTTCTGAATGGCAACAAAGCTTGAGCGGGCACCAACTACTCCAAGCAATTCCGACAGCGCCGAATCTTTCCCTTTCTCCCTCTGACGGAGGAGCTGGTGTGAGGGTATCCCACTAGTTCCATTAGATGATCCCTTCTTGACGCTTGGCGATTGGCATGCGCCAGCCGGTGCCGAAGGCGCGATCGGTAATGCGTAGCCCAGGGGGAGCTTGGTGTCGCTTGAACTCGGCTTTTTGAACCAGCCGCAGCACCTGCTGCACGATGTCGGGATCGAACCCTTGAGCCACCAACTCGGGGCTGGATTGATGCTGCTCGATGTGCCGCTGCAGGATCTTGTCCAGCAAATCGTAGGGGGGCAAGCTGTCGCTATCTTGTTGGCCGGGTCGCAATTCCGCTGAGGGGGGCTTGGTCAGAGTAGCAAGCGGGATCCGCTCCTGCTGTCGGTTGATCCAGCGAGCCAAGCGGTACACCCAGGTCTTGGGCACATCGGAAATCACCGCCAGGCCGCCGGACATATCCCCGTAAATGGTGCAGTAGCCCACTGCTAGCTCTGATTTGTTGCCTGTGGTCAGCAGCAGCCGCCCGAACTTGTTGGAAAGGGCCATGAGGAGGGTGCCGCGAATGCGAGATTGCAGGTTTTCTTCCGTGATGTCTGGGGGGAGGCCGGCAAAGGGCTCTGCCAAAAGCTGGTGGTAGCTCTCCATGATGGACTGAATCGGCAGCTTCAGGGTAGGGATCCCCAGGTTTTGCGCCAGTTGGTAGGCGTCGGTCAGGCTGCCAGGGCTGGAATAGGGAGAGGGCATGAGCACCCCCAGCACCCGCTCCGGCCCCAAGGCATCGGCGGCGATCACAGCAGTGACGGCAGAGTCGATCCCCCCCGACAGGCCCAATAGCACCTCGCGAAAGCCACATTTGCTGACGTAATCGCGGGTGCCCAAAACCAACGCCTCGTACAGCTCAGCTTCCGGCTCAGTCGGCCAGCGGGATCCCGTAGTCGGTGGATTCTGGTCTGGGTTGGGAGACTGGGTCAACTCGTCCACATCCAGGATGAGGTGATCTGGCTGAAAGGCAGCCGCTTGGGCCACAACCCGACCCCAGCGATCCAGGGCGCAACTGGCCCCATCGAAGATGAGATCGTCGTTGCCCCCCACTTGATTGACATAGAGAATGGGCAGGGCGTGCTTGCGGGCCAGGGATCCCAGCATCTCCACCCGCAACTTCTGTTTGCCCAGGCTGAAGGGGGAAGCCGAGAGGTTAATCAGCAGGTCGGCACCGCAGCGGGCCATCTCTTCCACCGGATCCCAGTGGTAGCGACGGTGCTGCCAAAAATCGCGGTCGTTCCAAATGTCTTCACAAATGGTAAAGCCCAGGCGGCGGCCACGGTACTCGATGGGTTGGGGCTGGGATCCCGGCTCAAAATAGCGATCCTCATCGAATACATCGTAGGTGGGCAAGAGCGACTTCTGGAACCAGTGGCGGATCTGGCCCCCCTCCAGCCAGGCAGCAGCATTGTAAAGGGGCCGACCCTCAGGCAGAGGATTGGGCTGCACGGATCCCACGACTACCGGAATGCTGGCCTGTAACCGGCTGGCCAAGTGCTGCAAAACCTGGCTTGCCCTCTCGACCAGGGCCGGATAGAGCAACAAATCGCGGGGTGGATATCCCAGCAACGCCAGCTCGGAGGTGATGGCCAACTCTGCTCCCGCCGCCGCCACTGCCTCAACCGCTGAACGGATGCGCTCGGCATTTCCGCTTAGATCGCCGACGATGTAGTTCAGTTGCAACAGCGCTACCTTCACCCTGCCCCCCATATGGTAAATCTCACCATAAGTGGCCCAAACCGAATCGTCAACAAGATTCTGCTGCGGGCAAGCGAAGAATAAACGTGGTTTGGTGGGCAGTGCTTTCCACCTGCAAAGAGCCGCCCAAGTGGTTGGCAATGGCTTGGGCCAGAGCCAATCCCAAGCCTGTTCCCCCCTGCTGCCAGGGATCCGAGTGGGGGATGCGATAAAACTGCTCGAAAATGCGTTCTTGTTCTTCGAGGGGAATGGTGGTGCCCGTGTTGGTCAAGCGCAGCTCCCAGCGGTCGGAACCTAAAGCAACAGCCTCTAGGACAATGTGTTCGCCGGCGGGCGTGAATTTGTGGGCATTGGTCAAAAGCTCACAGACCAAGCGTTCCAACAGGCGGGGATGGGTGTGCAGATAGGGCAGGTGGGGATCCCAGTGAACTTCTAGGGTTTGCTGCCGCTTGCGCATCCGGTCTTGGAACCGATTGATAAGAGGTGCCAAAAGGAGAGGCAGGTTAACCTGCTCAGAGGGCAGCTTGAGCGTATTGCCCGACAAATTTTGTAGATCCAGAAGATCGTTAATTAGGGAGATCTCTCGCTCGCACGCCTGCTCCAGAACCTCAAGATACTGGATTTGCTTGGGGGTGAGAGGAGAAACTTGATGGCTCAGTTTCAGCAGGTGAACCGAGAGGCTAATGCTGGTAAGGGGAGTGCGCAGCTCATGGGAGACGGCGGCCAGGAAGTTATCCCTAATTTGGCTGAGTTTTTTCAATTCCGTCACCTGAGCCTGGCTGCTGAGGTAGAGCCTGGCCTGTCGCAGGGCAATCGCACACTGGGCCGCCATTTGCTGAGCCAAATCAATTTCCCAATCGCTAAAACTCTCCTCAGGGGGCCGGGCCAGCCACAGATCCCCAAGAATGCCCTGATCGTCGGCAATGGGGCAGGCCAGCTTGGTCAAATAAGGGGGCAAAGTGTCGGGATCCCGTTGACGATCCCGAGCGCACAGTTGAAAGCACCAGCCTCGCCATAGCTGTTCGTAGAAGAGGGGAAAATCTCTCATCCAAACCCGAGCCCCGACCCCAGAGGTCGAAAGCGTCGTGTATTCATAGCTGATCAGGGAGTAGGTTCGGCGGCTATCGTAAAGGCCGACATTGCAAAAAAGAACGCCCAAAAATTTCCCCAGCTCGTTCACAACCGTCTGCAAGATCTGCTTTTCGTCCAGAGTTGCCCGTATCTGATGGGTAAGGCGGCGCAGAATCGATTCAAACTGCAGACTGCGTTCCAGTTGCTGGGTTCGCTGTTGCACCAGGGCTGTTAATTCAGCTTCTCGTGTTTGCTGGGCCAGCTCCAGGCGCTTGCGCAGGGTGATATCGCGCACCAAAACAATGGCCTCATCCGGCCCAAAGGGCAACAGACGGGCCTCGCGATATTCCGGCAATGCTTCCGCAGTGTCTTGAGAAGTTTTGGGAAGCGGATATTCAATAACCTGAATTTCTCCCGTTTGAAAGGCTTTCTCTAGCAAAGGGGCAAAGTAGGTTTTCCAATGCTCTGGAAACAGATCTTGAATGTATTGGTTGAGATAGCGGTCATCGGGATAGGCGGATGCAAATCCTCTGGGGGGCTTATAGGACAAGACTAGCCCTTGCCGATCCACTTGCAAAAGCATATCTGGGATCGCTTCGTAAAGAGCGCGGTAACGTGCTTCGCTGCGGGCCAGATCGGCCAAACTTTCTCGCAGGTGAGTTTCGGCCCTTTTTCGCTCGGAAATGTCTTCTAGAAATTGAATGGCAAACAGAGGCTCGTTTTGAGCGTTTCGCACTACAGACAGTTGCAGTCGAACCCAGATCTCTCTGCCATCTTTACGGCGGATCACCTTTTCATATTCATAGTTGCTAGCGTATCCGGCAATCAATTCATTCCAGAGTATCTCGCCCCGTTCTCGATCTTCAGGATAGGGGGTGTAATCTTCCGCTTTCAGAGCTGACCAATCTTCCTCGCTATACCCCGTAATCTCTGCCATTGCCGGGTTGAGGCTGAGATACTGGGGATCAGGATCCAGGCTCATCAGAGCAATCCCTTGGCTACAGAAGTTGAAGATCCCCTGCAATTGGTTTTGAATTTCCTCAAGAGCAGATTTGATGGATCGGCGCTCGCTAATATCATCCAGGAAGTAAACGGCAAACAGAGGCTTTTGTTCTTCATCTCTCACAACATAAACCTGAGACTTTACCCAGATGATTTGGCCATTCTTACGGGTGTAGGGATGTTCCCATTCATAATGACTGCGCCGGCCATCAACCAACTCCTGCCAAAGTTTTTTTAGAGTTTCAACATCAGCCAAATCTGGGATATAGGCCTCCAGAGGCAAAGCCTTCAATTCCTCTGCAGAATATCCTGTTATATCCTTGAGGGCTGAGTTCATGCCATGCGGACTAGCTTCTGGCTCAAGAGGCAGCAGAGAGATGCCCAAATTGCAGGACTCCACAATTCCCCAGAATCGCTGTTGAATCTCCAACAAGGCCAGCTCTAGCCGCTTGCGCTCGGTGATATCTTGAATGCAGCCAAGCACGCAATCTGCTCCGTGGGGAACCACGCAAACTTCCTGGTGACGGAGCTCCCCTGCTGAGTTGGTTAGGGGAAACTCCAGAGTTTGCCGGGATCCGCTGCTCAAGCAACGGTCAATCAGCCTCTGCAGTTGATCGCCAACCTCAGGGCCGAACAGCTCTCCCACTGCTTTTCCCTGAATATGCTCTGCTGAGAGTGAAGCAAAATAAGTATTCTCCAGGGAAGAAATCAGCTCTAGGCATTGGCCTTCTCGGCTAAAAATCATCAAGGCTTGTGGAATAGCGCAAACCAGCCTTTCGTAGCGGAGCTGGCTCTCTGCAAGCGCTTGTTCAGCCCGCTTCTGTGCCGTGATGTCTTCCACATACCCCTCAAAATAGAGGGGATCCCCTGCCGGATTGCGGGCGACTTGAATTTGTTCTCGCACCCACAAGTCCAAGCCCTTGCGACTGTGGATCAAAAACTCTTGCGCCACTCTCCCGTCGCCGACTTTGCCTGCAAGCAGATCCTGGAAAAACTGGCGACGACCGGCAGCGTCAGCATAGAGACGATGGCCAAAATCCGACAGATGGCGCATCAAATGGGCAGAGGAAGTATAGCCGTATATCTCGGCAAGCTTGGCATTTGCAAACCGGTATCGTCCCTGCAGATCCACACGAAAGATCCCAATGGGGGCATTTTCCAGGAGCACATCAAGTTCGGCCAGCATCAGGATCCCCTATTGGCAAGCAGTACCAGGGCACTGAGAACACCTGTCCTTGGGATTATGTATCATTTCTGCCTTAAGCGATGTTTCCCGCACTACAAGTTCCCCCGTGATCTCGTAAAATCACGGGCGAGGAAGGGTGCTCAGGCTTCTGTGGATATCACCCCACCGAGTGCTGGGGGAGCAGGGATCCCTGCGCGGATTCTCAACTACTCCACCTGCGCTGTCTCCGGGGATCCCGCCTGAGTTTCTGGGTGAAAGTAGCGGTAAATCTGTCGGGCAATCTTCGGGCCAATGCCGGGCACCTGGGCCAGCTGGTCTTCTGAAGCCACCTGAATGCGGGCAATCGACCGAAATTCTTCCATCAGCAGCTTTTGCCGATACTTGCCTAGGCCGGGGATCTCGTCCAGCGTAGAGGCATGCTGACGCGCTTTCCGTTGCTGGCGATGAAAGGCGAGAGCAAATCGGTGGGCCTCATCTCGCAGGCGTTGCAACAACAAGCGAGCCGGATCTTGGGCGGTCAACCGCAGGGGCACGGGATCCCCCGGCAGAAAGATCTCTTCTTCTCGTTTGGCCAAGGCAATTACCGGCAGGTGATCCAGCCCTAAATCTGCCAAGACGGCCATGACTGCCGACAACTGCCCCTTGCCCCCGTCGATGAGCACCAAATCCGGCTGATCCTCAGGGGTCATTTTGCTGAAGCGACGCCGGGCCACTTCTGCATGGCTGGCAAAATCATCGGAGTGACCGGGGCGCACCTCAGGGTTGCGAATCTTGTAGCGGCGGTAGTGCTGTTTGGCAGGCAGGCCATCGATAAACACCACCTGACTGCCCACGGTATCGGATCCCTGAATGTGGGAAATATCGTAGGCTTCTAGACGGCGGGGCACATCCGGCAAATCCAAGACTTCTGCCAAGCGCTCCAAGGCCGCGGCATCCCGATCCGCCAAGCGCTGAGTGCGGGTTAGCTCCAGTTCGGCATTCCGCTCGACCAACTCGATCAACTCAGCTTTGCTCTGCCGTTGGGGAGCAATGAGGCTGACCTTGCAGCCTTTTTTCTGGCTCAGCCAAGACTCCAGAAAATCGTGATCGGGCAATTCATACTGGGTCAAAATCTCAGAGGGAATTTCCACCGGATCGCAGTATTGATAATGCTCTTGTAAAGCCCGCTGCAAGATAAGGCCTGGGTCGTCACCGCGGTTTTCGGCCACAAACCCCAGCCGCCCCACCAACTTGCCTGCCCGCACCTGAAACAATTGAATGCAGGCTCGTGAATCATTCATGGCCAAGGCCAGAGCATCACGGCTGACGGTAGAGTTAGGCAAAGAGACCTTCTGGGATTCTCCCAATTGTTCCAAACCGCGAATTTGATCCCGATATCGTGCGGCTGCCTCATAATTTTCCTGTTCGGCGGCCTGGATCATCTTCTCCTGCAGCTCTCGGATCAGCTCATCTGTCTGGCCTTGGAAGATCATGGCCACTTGAGTCAGCGTTTTGCGATACTCTTCTGGGCTGATCAAGCCTTGGCATACCCCGGGGCAGCGCCCAATGTCGTAGTTCAAACAGGCGCGATCTTTGTACAGAGGTTTGGGCCGTTGGCGCAAGGGAAAAATTCGTTTGACCAGTCCAAGGGTGTGGCGCAATAGACCAACATCCGTGTAGGGGCCGTAATATTTATCTTGATTCCGATCAAGGCGACGATGGCGGGTGATGTAAAGCTGGGGATAAGGCTCCGACCAGGTAATACACAAATAGGGATACTTTTTATCGTCCTTAAGGAGAACATTATAAGGGGGCTGATGGGTCTTAATCAGATTGTCTTCTAGGGCTAGGGCTTCACTTTCATTGTCGGTTACGATAAACTCGATCTCGCAAACCTGAGCTACCATGTGCTGAATGCGAGGGGACAGGTCGCCGGTGAAGCGGAAATAAGATCGCACTCGAGAGCGCAATTTCTTGGACTTGCCTACATAGAGGATCTGATCCGTGGCATCTCGCATTAAATATACGCCGGGTTCAGCAGGAATCTCCTTGAGACGGCTCTCTAGAATGTCACGGCTGTGAATCAGAGGGACGGTCATAAAGTTCAGTTCTACCGGGTAGAGTCAGGGATCCCATGACTTCAATCTAGCAAGGATATGGCTTTCCCTGGCAACACCGACTTCAGCCCCTGTAGAGGTATAGTCATTCCGAATAAGTCTGGGACATTTGCCCTGCCTTCGATCTCTAACCGGCCAACACAAACATACCCCTTATCTGTCTCCCAAAGCAGACTAGGGGAACCTGGGATCCCCAAGTTGCTTTCCTGCAGTCTGAAACAACCATATATCCTGGCCCAGAGGGATCCTCATCTAACTTAATTGCCTCTATTTCCGATGCTGCTCCGGCAATTTGTCGGATTCATCCTCATCAGCGTTTTGTGCAGATTGGGATCCACATAACTCCAGACACCGCGCCTTTGCTTAGGTACGGGCTGAGAAGGGAACTTCCGGCTCCTCCGAGCCAACGATGTACGGGTCGTCTCCAAACGAAGTGTATTCGCTGTAGAGCTCGTCAGCAGTCATGCTGGGCCGCAAAGCCTCAATCAAAAACTCGTCGACGATACGCTTACAAGCGGCAATTGCGGCTTCGAGGGTCTCAAACTTTCCGTACTCGTACTCTTTATATTTCTCCACATAGTGGAAGTTGTCGGCAACCACCACAGTAAATGGGCGCGCTGGATCGGAGCCGGGCATGAGGTGAGGTCTAATGCTGCTGTTACTTCCGACATTATACATTTCTCTTAAGGGTTTATCAATTGTCGAAGAGAGGTTCTAATAAAATAAGATCTTCTTGAATCGTTTGCCAGATGATGGACAAACTCACTTGAAAATACTCATGGATCACAATATTCCGCATTCCCCGCATTTCGTCCCATGGAATTTCAGGATGCGAAGCCTCCACCTCTGGTGGAATGCCGCGAACTGCTTCACCAATAATTGCAAGATTATACAAAACTGCCCCAACTGTCTTTCGATCGACTTGAAATTCATCGAACGTGATGTCTTTTATAAACTCTCGGATCTCTTCAATCGCAGCTAGCACGTCTCTTACTCTGTTCTGCCAATCTCTAGAAGGCACGAACCACCTCCCGGAGAACGGATTCTTGCAGATAGGGCTTGAGGGAGTCAGGCGTACCTAGATCAACCGGACTCTCTAAAATTTCCTCTAGATATCGTTTCAAGCGTACAAAAGTGAACAATCCAACTGGACGGTCAAACTCTACTAGCAGATCGATATCACTGTCTGTTTGCGCTTCATCCCTTGCTACTGAACCAAAGAGCATTAGAGACTTTACGCCAAAGTCCTTCAGAGTGTTCTGGTGATTTGCCAGTAATGTAAGGACTTCCTGTTTTTGCATTACCCAACCTGCAATGAAAAGAAAAGTCCATTAGGAATTATAGCTCACCTATTTCCTCTCAATTACGACTCAAACAAAGATTCATAACGCTTTGCAGGTCGCAGGCACAGTTGAGCCGAGGCACACCTTGCAGAGGACAGGGATCCCTGGGTTCCCGCAATGAGGGCATTTGAGCTTGCTCATCATCTTGTCTCTGGGTACATCTAACGGCACGCACATCTTGCCTTGCCATTAACAGCCAGTTCAAGAAACTTGTCGTCTTTGGGATCACGACACGTCGCCACGCGCTCTACAATCTCCACCAAGACGCCATCTCTAACAAAAGTGCTCAAGAACTCCATCCGTTCTTCCTCGGTTATATACCTTTCAAATCCTTTGCGCCGCAGGACATCGCTCAATTCTTCAACGGTCACACGTGAGATAAGCAATTTGCCTCTCTGTGTTGCCCTGTCAAAGACTTGACGAGTGACAGAACATCTCAACAGGAGCGCACTGATAACAACATTGGTATCAAAAACAAAGCATGGTTCATTCGACATTCAGCAGAGATTCCAGTATCTCAGGAGTTAAGCCACGCTCCTGTGCTTTTTGGCTGATTTCATCTATGACAACCTGAAGGGGACGCGGTGGTACGATGAGGTCGCGCAGCCAAAGGTTAAGTAACAACTGAAACTTTCTTTGCAGGTCAGCAGGAATTTGACTGTAAAGTCTCGCTGTATCTGCATCCAGAGGAATGGTAATCACTGTGTTCATCTTTCCAACTCCTCGATGTTGGATATTATTACACTTGAGATTAAGTCGCGCTGGCTAACGGTTTGCGCATCACCCGCAGGCGAGCCGAGCGCAGCGAGGCGAAGCCTGTCGGGTGCATGCGCGTGTTAGCCGCCGCTTACTTCCTGCAATTCACTTCTGATCTTCTCGTGCTGACAATAAACCCAACTTTGCTAATCGGGAACGAATTGCACTTGGCTGCCTTTGAAAGAATGTTGCCAATTCGACGATGCCAATTCCTTCATGATATTTTGTCTTCAATCGCTCATCTTCGTCAGATGTCCACCGTTCGTAGGCCTTTGGATACTTTTGCCTTATGTTATCGAGATTGTATGCTTTGCTCTTGACACCCAAAAACTGCAATGCTTTCTGCAAGCCTTCGGTGAACATTTCCAAATGCTCTTCAAAAATCATCACTCTGCTGTGATCGTAACTTGTACCCGTCTGCCGTGACTCACTAATGACCAGATATTTAGTTCCATCTTTGGCTTCTTTTACATCAAAAAAATAGGTGCGACTGCCTGCCACAATTTTATGGGTGAAAAGCTCTTTCTTTTCTTCGTTATTCACTGATGCTCTTCTCCTATCTTTCTTCTCGCAGACAAATGCCAGAGTTTGCTTTGACATTTACGCTGGTGTCAGACCTGTCTCAAGGCGGCTAACATGTGTTTCTGCAGCTAGATGACTGATAATCACCTAAGAAGCAGACTTTTCCATCGCCTAGTGTAATGCTACCCTAATTTGTCTGTATAGTCAACATTTTGAGCGATAATTACCTCCAAAGGGTTTTTATCTGGCTGAATGAGCATTAACACACCCATACCTAGACCCAGAAAGCTCCTGGAGCAAGTCAGTGATGCCCTCCGGGTCAAACACTACTCCTACCAAACCGAGAAATCTTATCTTCTCTGGATCCGTCGCTTTATCTTGTTTCACAACAAGCGACACCCCAAGGAGATGGGCGGCGAAGAAATCAACGCCTTTCTCACTCACCTGGCGGTGGAGGGTAAGGTTGCCGCTTCCACCCAAAACCAGGCTCTCAGTGCGCTGTTGTTCCTTTACCGAGAAGTGCTGCATCTGGAGCTAGACCTTGACCTAGACGCCGTGCGAGCCAAACGGTCACGCTATTTGCCTACGGTCTTAACCCCTGAGGAGGTCAAAGCCATCATTGTGCATCTATCCGGGATCCATCGCTTGGTGGTGCAGGTGCTGTATGGCAGTGGCTTGCGATTGGCGGAAGCCCAGCAGCTCCGGGTCAAAGATGTGGATTTTAACCAACGGCAACTGGTGATTCGCAATAGTAAAGGGATGGAGAGCCGGTTAACGATGCTGCCAGAAACTTTAGTGGAACCTTTGCAAGAACACTTGCTCTGGGCAAAGCGACAACATCAGCAGGATTTGGAACAAGGATACGGCTCAGTCTATCTGCCATTTGCTTTGGAGCGCAAGTATCCCAATGCGGAGCGGGAGTGGAGCTGGCAATATGTCTTTCCGGCAGAAAGGTTATCTCAGGATCCTCGCACTGGCATCACCCGCCGCCATCATTTGCATGAGTCTGGATTACAACGGGCGATTAAACAAGCTGTCCAAAAAACCGGGATCCCCAAGCGGGTCAGTTGCCACACCTTCCGCCATAGTTTTGCCACTCATCTCCTGCAAAACGGCTACGACATCCGCACCGTCCAAGAATTGTTGGGCCACAAAGATGTCAAAACCACCATGATTTACACCCATGTGCTGAATAAAGGCGGGCGCGGGGTGAGAAGTCCATTGGATCCTTAGAAGGGGACGCTCTCTGGGGAAGGGATCCTCTTCCCCTTTACAGTACCTCAGCGATCATTGCGAATTATTACGACCTTGCCGCCATGCCCCCAGCAGGGATCCGTTTCTCTGGTAGAACGGGAAACAAGCAATAGGGGATCCTGCCTATCGCGTCAGCGGGACGGAGTCCTTTCGCGTTAGCAGGACAGAATCCTTTCCCCGGTTTACCCAATTTTTGCATTGCACGACGGAGAGCGACCGCATGTTTACTCTGGTTAAGCCCATCACCCGCCACGTTACCCCTGCCGAGGTAGGGGATCGCCGCTTGATGAAGGTGGTGTATGTGGTGTTGGAGCCGCAATATCAGAGTGCCCTGACCGCAGCAGTGCAGCACATCAACGCCCACAACTCCAAGCTGGCGGTGGAGCTGTCCGGCTATCTGGTGGAGGAGCTGCGGGATCCCGCGGGCTATGAGGCTTTTCGGCGGGATCTGGAAACGGCCAATGTCTTTATTGGATCCTTGATCTTCATCGAGGACATTGCCCAGAAGGTGGTGCAGGCGGTAGAACCCCTGCGGGAACGGCTGGATGCGGTGGTGGTCTTCCCTTCCATGCCAGAGGTGATGCGCCTGAACAAGATGGGATCCTTTTCTATGGCGCAGCTGGGCCAGTCCAAGAGCGCCATTGCCCAGTTCATGCGCAAGCGCCAGCAGGGATCCAACTTCCAGGAGGGGATGCTGAAGCTGCTGCAGACGCTGCCCAAGGTGCTGAAGTATCTGCCCTTCGACAAGGCGCAGGATGCCCGCAACTTCATGCTCAGCTTTCAGTATTGGCTGGGGGGATCCCGCGAGAACCTGGAGAACTTTTTGCTGATGCTGGCGGATCGCTACCTGCCGGGGATGCGGGGGCAGCTCTCCTTTGCCGAGCCGGTCACCTACTTGGAGATGGGCATCTGGCACCCCTTGGCGCCGCAGATGTTTGCCAGTCTGGCGGAGTATTTGGATTGGTACAACGCCCGCGAGGATCTGCCGCAGGACGTGAAGGATCCCTTGGCTCCCTGCGTGGGGTTGGTGTTGCAGCGCACCCACCTGGTGACGGGGGATGATGCCCACTACGTGGCCATGGTGCAAGAGCTGGAGTCGCGCGGGGCGCGGGTGGTGCCGGTGTTTGCGGGGGGTCTAGATTTCTCCAAGCCAGTGAACGAGTTTTTCTGGAACGCGCAGAAGACAGCGCCCATTGTGGATGTGGTCGTGTCGCTAACCGGGTTTGCCCTGGTGGGAGGGCCGGCGCGGCAGGATCACCCCAAGGCGGTGGAAGCGCTGCAACGGCTGAATCGCCCCTACATGGTGGCGCTGCCCTTGGTGTTTCAATCGACGGAGGAATGGGCTGCCAGCGACCTGGGGCTGCACCCGGTGCAGGTGGCTCTGCAGATTGCCATTCCCGAGCTGGACGGGGCCATTGATCCCATCATCCTCTCAGGGCGGGACGCGGCCACCGGCAAAGCCCATGCCATGCAGGATCGGATTGAGTTGATCGCGGCGCGGGCGATTAAGTGGGCCAACCTGCGACGTAAGCCCAAGCTGGAGAAGAAGATCGCCATCACCGTTTTCAGCTTCCCGCCGGACAAGGGCAATGTGGGGACAGCAGCCTACTTGGATGTATTTGCCTCTATTCACCGGGTGATGCAGGCCCTGGCCCACAACGGCTATGACCTCGGCCCCGAGCTGCCCAAAACCCCGCAGGAGCTGATGGAGTCCATCCTGCACGATCCCCAGGCCCAGTACGCCAGCCCGGAGCTGAATGTGGCCGCCAAACTGTCGGTGCGGGAGTACGAGGCGCTGACACCCTACGTGAAAGCCATCGAGCAATACTGGGGGCCAGCGCCGGGGCACCTGAATACCGATGGGCAAAATCTGCTCATCTACGGCAAGCACTTTGGCAATGTGTTCATCGGGGTGCAGCCCACCTTCGGCTATGAAGGGGATCCCATGCGGCTGCTTTTTTCCAGGTCAGCCAGCCCCCACCACGGCTTTGCTGCCTACTACACCTACCTGGAGAAAGTTTGGGGGGCGGATGCGGTGTTGCACTTTGGCACCCATGGATCCCTGGAGTTTATGCCGGGCAAGCAGATCGGCATGTCGGGCGAGTGCTATCCGGATAATCTAATTGGATCCCTGCCCAACCTGTACTACTACGCCGCCAACAACCCCAGTGAGGCCACTATTGCCAAGCGGCGGGGCTACGCCTGCACCATCAGCTACCTGACGCCGCCGGCAGAAAACGCCGGCCTCTACAAGGGGCTGCAAGAGCTGCGGGAGATGATCGGCTCCTACCAAACCCTGCGGGAGGGGGCGCGGGGCATCGCCATCGTCAACGCCATCTGCGACAAGGCGCGGCTGGTGAACCTGGACAAGGATGTGGAGTTGCCCCAGGGGGACGCCGCCCAGTTGAGCTTGGAAGAGCGGGACAGGGTGGTGGGCAAGCTCTACGCCCAGCTGATGGAGATCGAGTCGCGGCTGCTGCCCTGTGGCCTGCACGTGATCGGGGCGCCCCCCACCGCCGAAGAGGCGATTGCCACCTTGGTGAGCATTGCCAGCATCGACCGCCCCGAAGAAGGGATCCTGGGCCTGCCGCGCATTATTGCCCAAAGCCTGGGCCGGGATATCGATGAGATCTACCGCAACCGGGATCGGGGACACCTGGCGGATACGGAGCTGCTGGATCGCATCAACAAAGCTTGTCAAAAGGCAGTGGCGGCGCTGGTGCAGGAGCAGACCGACGCCCAGGGCCGGGTCGCGCGGGTGGCCAAGCTCAACTTTTTCAACATGGGCCGGCAAGCCCCCTGGTTGGCAGTCCTAAAAGAAGCGGGCTACCCCCAGGTGGATCCGGATCTTTTGAAGCCCTTGTTTGAATTTCTGGAAGAGTGCCTCAAGCAAATTACGGCAGATTATGAGCTGGGATCCCTGCTGAGGGCCTTGGAAGGGGAGTACATTTTGCCGGGGCCAGGAGGGGATCCCATCCGCAACCCCAATGTGTTGCCGACAGGGCGCAACATCCACGCTTTGGATCCCCAGTCCATCCCCACGGCAGCCGCCATCCAGTCGGCGGAGATGGTGGTGGAACGGCTGCTGGCTCGCGAGATGAGCAGTAACGGTGGCCGGTACCCGGAAACCATCTCGGTGGTGCTCTGGGGCACCGACAACATCAAGACCTACGGGGAATCCCTGGCGCAGGTGCTGTGTTTGCTGGGGGTGCGACCCAAACCCGATGCCCTGGGGCGGGTGAACAAGGTGGAGCTGATCCCCTTGGAGGAGCTGGGCCGTCCCCGAATCGATGTGGTGGTGAACTGCTCTGGGGTATTCCGGGATCTGTTTGTTAACCAGATGGACCTGATCGACCGGGCGGTGAAGCTGGCGGCCGCAGCGGTGGAGCCACCGGAGCTGAACTTTGTGCGCAAGCACGCCTTGCAGCAGGCAGAAGAGCTGGGGCTGACCCTGGAACAGGCGGCGACGCGGGTCTTTTCCAATGCGTCTGGCTCCTACTCGGCCAACATCAACCTGGCGGTGGAAAACAGCTCTTGGGAAGATGAAAGCGAGCTGCGGGAGATGTACCTATCCCGCAAGTCCTTTGCCTTTGGCTCGAATCTGCCTAACCAGCAGATGCGGCAGCTTTTTGAAGCCAGCTTGAAGACGGTGGATGTGACCTTTCAGAACCTGGACTCCTCGGAGATCAGCCTGACCGATGTCAGCCACTACTTCGACGCGGATCCCACCAAGCTGGTGCAAAGCCTGCGCCCCGACGGCAAGGCCCCCTCGGCCTACATGGCGGATACCACCACGCCCAACGCCCAGATCCGCACCCTGAGCGAAACCATCCGTCTGGACGCCCGCACCAAGCTCCTCAATCCCAAGTGGTATGAGGGGATGCTCAAGCACGGCTACGAAGGGGTACGGGAGATCGCCAAGCGGCTGGTCAACACTTCGGGCTGGTCGGCCACGGCAGGTGCGGTGGACAACTGGATCTACGAAGAAACCAACGAGACCTTCATCAAGGATGAGGCCATGCGGCAGCGCTTGATGAACCTCAACCCCCACTCCTTCCGGCGCATTGTCGGATCCCTGCTAGAGGTGCATGGGCGCGGCTACTGGCAGACTTCCCAGGCCAATATCGAGCGCCTGCAGGAGCTGTATCAGGAGATCGAGGACAGAATCGAAGGGGTGGAGTAATTAATATGGTTGTTTCAGGTTAGCGTGAGACGTCTGGGCTACTGTTCGCGCCAGCGGGACGGAGTCCTTAGACCTTACGTGAAGTCGGCAAAAGCTGCAACCATGGCCGGATCCTTGCCCAGGGCTTCTGAAGCAGCAGTGGATCCTGCCAAGTTCGTTGATTACTCTATGAATCCAGCTAATCCTGGAAATCAAGGCAAGTGGATTGCCTTTGCAGAGCTTGGCTATGATGTCAGTACACCAGAGGGAAGAAGGGTGGGATTTGCTCACATTCTGCAACAGGTTACTGCTGCTCTGCCTTGCGCCTTAGCCGGGGATCCGTTTCCAACACCCTATGGAAGCCGCTATCGAGTCAAGATTGAAATTTTGGGCCTCAATCAGAAAAAAGGCACTTTAGTGACCGTGTGGCAGGTTGATAAGGAAAGTTTAATCCCTCGTTTGGTCACCAATTGGCTAGAGGTACACAATGATGAGTAAAACCACTTCTAGAATCAAGCCATACAGTAGAGTCAAAACTGTGGCAGATGTCAAGGAGTATTTCAGCGAGACCACTATTCCTGCTGGAACTCAGGGATCCATTGTGGAATGTTACTCAGATCCCACTGAAGGCTATGCGGTTGATTTAGCGGTTCCGGATTTGAGCTTGGTAGGAGGTTTTCGATATTTTAATCTCATTCTTTTTCCCGATCAGTTTGAAGTCATAGATCCCGAAACATGAAGTATCCAATGTTGAATGGACGTTCCCTCTACCCCACCAATCCGGCCCAGCGTAGGTAGCCCTCCACCAGTTGGGATCCGGCCAGAGCCGCTACCCCTCCACCCAAGGCCAGGTAGGGGCCAAAGGGGATGGGTTTTCCCAGGCGGGCCCGCCCCTTGGTCATGGCCAGCAAGCTAGCCAGCAGGCCAAACCCGGAACCCAAAAGAAGGGCCACCACCACCCCCTGCCACCCCAACCACATGCCGATCAGGGCCAACAGCTTGCCATCTCCCCCACCCATGGCCTCCCGTCGCAAGGCCCACTGGGCCAAGAGGCCAATGCCCTCCAGCAGCCAGAGGCCCAGCACAGCTCCTGCAATCCCTTCCACCAGTGACAGGCCTGTAGCGGCCAGGGATCCGGATCCCTGGAGCCACGGCAGAGCCAGGCGGGCCAAAAGCCCCACCACCAGGCCTGAACGGGTCAGCTCCTCCGGCAGCAAAAAGGTATCCAGATCGATGAGCGCCAGGGCCAACAGCCAGCTCAACAAGATGCAGGTGAGGATCCCTTGGGCAGAAAACCCCAAAGCGCCGATGCTGAGGGCAAACAGGCCCATTGTCAACGCCTCAACGGCAGGGTAGCGCCAGCTAATCTGCGCTCCACAATGGCGGCAGCGACCGCGCAGCAACAACCAGCCTAGGATGGGAATGTTCTCCGTGGGGCCCAGCGGCGTCTTGCAGCTTGGACAATGGGATCCGGGATGGAGCAGAGAAAGACCCTGCGGCAGGCGATAGACCACCACGTTCAAGAAGCTGCCCACACAGGCCCCCAGCACCAGTACCAGCACCCAGGCCAACAGGCGCAGCTCCCAGATTCTGTTGGCGTCGGCGCTGCTCAGCCACATCATGCTCAGCCACATCATGTGAGCGTTGTGCAGTAGGGGAGAATCTCGAGCATGGCAGCCATTCCCATCGCGTCGGCAGGACGGAGTCCCTAAAGGCAGAAAAAGGAAGGATCTGCTCTGTCAGCGTAGCTCCTTGTGCCTCACCGCAGCGGCTCCAATTGCTGCAGCGGAATAAAAGTTTCCTGGGGCAGCAGGATGGGGAACTCGGAAAAGATCAGATCCCCTCGCAGGGTACGGCGGTGAATAACTACCCCCCGCGGAGGTTGCTCCAGCACTTCCGGTCGATGCTGCAGATGAAATTGATAAATCTGGCGAGCCGCTTGAAGCAGAGCGCTGTCCATGAGCTGTTTTCCTTGCCAAATTCACAACTACCCTAACGACATTCCCATCGCGTCGGCGGGACGGAGTCTTTAGACCTTTTGGGATCCCCAAAGTTCTGTCTGCCATCCCTCAGACTTTTTTAGAACGGTTAAGGCTTCTGAAAAGCCGAGGATCCCCTGAGCCGAACACCTGCTGCTTCCCAAAAGACAAGTCACCCGCCCCCGCCAGCCTAAACTTAGGATATCGCCGCCGAGGACTTATGGGTCATCTCCACCCACTCAATTCTCGATGTCTGTCCAGGAATGGAGGCCATAGAGCACTCTGGAGTTGTCGGCAGCCAGCCTAAGACAGTTTGACGTCAGGGCTGGGGGAGATCAAATCTGGGCCGATGCTGTAGGAGGAGCCACGGTAACTGGGTTTGGGATTGAGCTTGTCTTGAAAGCGGGTGATGATCTGGATGGTGCGCTGTACATCCGCCGGAAAGATCACCACCAGGTCTCCGGGTTCGGCCTTTTCCAAAGCGGTTTCGATAGCAGTTGCCTCATCCAAGATTTCCTGCAGACGATCCCCTGCCTTTTCCTGTTCCCAACCCTGCCGGATTAGGGCGGCCACCTCGCCTGGTTCCCGTCCTCGCCGGTCATCATCTTCTTTGACAATGGCTCGGTCGAACATGCGCGCTGCCAAGACTCCCAGCTCTCGTAGGTCGCTGTTGCGCCGATCCCCAGGCCCGCCGATAACCCCAATTTTTCGTTGGCAATCCCAGCGCTCCAGGGTACTTTGAATGGCTTCGTAACCTGCTGGGTTGTGGGCATAGTCCACCAACACCTGGTAGCCCCCTACATCAAACAAGTTGAGGCGACCGGGGGTCTGGGCTACAGAACTGGTGAAGGTGCCCAGCGCCATGCGGATGTCGTCGATGGAAACCCCGTGCAGGAAGGCTGCCAAAGTAGCGGCCAGCACATTTTGGATCATGAAGCTGGCCTTGCCAGAGAGGGTGAGGGGAATTTTGGTTACATCTTCTATGCGCAGTTTCCAGCCCCGTTTCAAAATGGAGATGTGGCCCTCTTCATAAACAGCCGCCGTGCCCCCGGAAGCAATGTGCTTTTGAATGAGGGGATTTTCCGGGTTCATACTGAAGTAGGCCACCGTCGCCTTAACATTGGCGGCCATGGCTGCCACCAGGCCATCGTCGGCATTCAGGACGGCGTAGCCCCGCTCGTGTACCGCTTCCACCAAGACGGATTTGACGCGGGCCATGTCTTCTAGGGTTTCGATATCCCCCAACCCCAGGTGATCTGAGGTTACGTTGAGCACCACGCCAATATCGCATTCCGGAAACCCCAGCCCCTCTCGCAAAATGCCGCCTCGCGCCGTTTCCAGCACCGCCACTTCTACGGTGGGATCCCTGAGCACCAGGCGGGCGCTGTGGGGGCCGGTCATGTCTCCCTTGGCAATTTGATGGTTTTGGATGTAGACGCCGTCGGTGGTGGTGAAGCCGACCCGCTTGCCGATGCCTTTGAGGATGTGGGCGATCAGGCGGGTGGTGGTGGTTTTGCCGTTGGTGCCGGTGACGGCCAGGATGGGGATGCGGGTGTGGCTGCCGGGGGGAAAGAGCATGTCGATGATGGGCTCAGCCACATTGCGCGGGATCCCTTCGCTGGGGGCCAGGTGCATGCGCAAACCCGGAGAAGCGTTCACCTCGACAATGCCGCCACCGGTTTCGTTGACGGGCTGGGCAATGTCCGGGCAGATGAGGTCGATGCCCGCCACATCCAGGCCGATGATCTGAGCTGCCCGTTCGGCAATGAAGGCGTTGTAGGGATGGATGATATCGGTGCAATCGACGGCGATGCCTCCGGTGCTCAGGTTGGCGGTGGATTTGAGGGTGCAATGTTCTCCTTTGGGCAGCACCGTATCCAGGGTGTAGCCTTTGCTTTCGAGGATACGCAGGGTCATGTCATCAACGCTAATTTGGGTCAGCACGTTTTCGTGGCCAAACCCCCGCCGCGGATCCCTGTTGACTTCGTCGATCAGCTCTTGAATGGTGGAGCGGCCATCTCCCACCACATAGGCTGGGATCCGCTTGGCCACAGCCACCAGCTTGTTGTTGATCACCAGCAGTCGGTAGTCATCCCCCACCAGGTGCTTTTCCACCAACACCACATCGGAGTATTGGCTGGCGGCATCGTAGGCGATCTCGGCGGCTTCCAGGCTGGTGATGTTGACGGTGATGCCCTTGCCGTGGTTGGCGTTAAGGGGCTTGATCACCACCGGAAAGCCCCCGACATCCTCGATGGTGGCTGCCAACTCGCTGCGGCGACGCACCGTATAGCCCTTGGGCACCGGGATCCCCATGTCCTGCAGCAGTTCTTTGGTGGCCCGCTTGTCAGCGGCCAGGTCGGCGGCAATGATGCTGGTTTTTTCAGTGGTGGTGGCTTCGATGCGCTTTTGGTAGACGCCGTACCCCAGTTGCACCAGGGATCCCTTGTTGAGGCGCAGATAGGGGATCCCGCGCAGGGCGGCCTCGTCCAGCAAAGCTTGGGTGCTGGGGCCGAAGCGGACGTTCTCTCGGATCTCTCGCAACTCTTGAATGTCCAGTTCTAGGTCGCGGCGGTAGTCTTCTCCATCCACCAAAGCCTGACAGAGGTAGACTGCAGCTTTGGCCGCAAAGCGCCCGGCCTCTGCCTCTTGATACTCGAACACGACGTTGTAGGTGCCGGGGGTGGAGGTTTCGCGGGTGCGGCCAAAATCCACTTTCATGCCGGCCAGAGTCTGCAGTTCCAAGGCCACATGCTCCACCACATGGCCCATGAGGGTGCCCTCTTCCACCCGTTGCAAGAATCCCCCATAGCAGCCGCGGGAGCACTGGTGTTCCCACAGTCCCGGCAACAGGGCCTCCAACCTTTCTTTGAAACCCGGGATGGTGTTGGTGGGTCGCTCCTGCAAGTCTTCCAGATCAAGCCGCATTTGAATCAGCTTATGACGACGGATGCTCCAGTAGTTGGGGCCACTGAGAACGCGGATGGATCGGATGCGCATAGGGTCTAGGGGAAACAGCGGGGAAGGGGACAGATAACTTAGGGTCGTTTTAGGGTCGTTTTCAGGATGCCGGCGCAGGAAACTGCCAAGGACTACATCCCGCTGGCGCGACCAGCCCTAATCTACACTCCCTTTGCCAAGGTCGAGAAAGAGTATCCTTTAATACAATTCTTTCGGCAGGCGAGCAAGGTTAAGACAACGCAATGGATCCCGCTTGACCACATCGGTACAGTGGGGGGCAGACGGGTCTGCGGCACATGGAAAGAACCTATCTGCTGGGGTTGGGCTGGATCTTGGGCCTGCTGGTGCGGGCTTGGCCTCAGGCTGCCGGATGGGGATGGGGGATCCCTCTGGGGTTGGGGCTGGCGGGATCCCTGCTGTGTCGGCGGCGACTGCGTTTGGCCCGCACTTGGCTGGCGATGGGGCTGGTGGGGTGTCTGGCTTGGGGTTACCTGGGTTGGCGGCAGCCTTTTCCCGGCCCGACGGATATCAGTCTGTTGGCCCCCCAGCAGCAGATGAACTTGGTGGGCACCGTCCTCTCGGAACCCCGTCCCACCCGCAGCGGACGGCTGCAATTTTGGCTGAGAGCAGAGCAGGTGTTGGAAGCCAACTCCACGGCTCGTCCGGTCTCCGGCAAGCTCTATGTCACCACCAGCCCCGTTCGCGCTGCTCGGACAGAGTCCTTTGCCCCACCAGGAGGGGAACTGCACCCCAACCAACGGGTGCGCCTGACGGGATCCCTGTACCTGCCCAGTCCGGCCTTGAACCCAGGCAGCTTCGATTTTCAAGCCTACCTGCAGCGCCAGGGGGCTTTTGCCGGCTTCAGCGCTCGCGAGGTGATCCCGCAGCCCGGGGAAAAGAGCTGGGGGGGCTGGGTGTTGCGGCGGCGGGTGCGGGAAGCGTTCATCGCCGGGCTAGGAGAGCGGCAGGGAAATCTGTTGGCTTCCTTGGTGCTGGGATCCCGGGCCGCCCAATTGGATTTCGACTTGCAGGATGCCTTCCGGGAAATCGGCATGGCCCATGCGCTGGCCGCTTCTGGGTTTCATGTGTCGCTGTTGGTGGGGGTGGTGTTTGTCCTGACGCGCCGGCTGGCGGTGCGCCTGCAGCAGGGGATCATTCTGGCAGTGCTGGGGCTTTACATTGCCCTGACGGGGTTCAGCCCTTCGGTGTTGCGGGCAGCACTGATGGGGGCAGCAGCCATGGTGGTGCTGACGGAGCCGCGCCTGCAGGGAAAAGTTAGGCTCAATCCGCTGGGCACGTTGCTGGTGGTGGCGGTGGTGTTGCTAATCTATCAGCCCATGTGGATTACGGATTTGGGGTTCCAGCTCAGCTTCGCCGCCACCCTGGGCCTGCTGGTGGGGACAGCTCCCATCGTTTCCCGCTTGGACTTTTTGCCCCCGGCAGTGGCCACCGCCTTGGCCGTTCCTCTGGCCGCCCAAATCTGGACCTTGCCGCTGCAAGTGGCCATCTTTGGCCGCATCCCCACCTATTCACTGCTGGCCAATCCCCTGCTGATGATCCTGTTGCTGCCGCTGCTGGTGGCGGGGTTCGGGGTGGCCTTTGTGGCTTTACTCTCTCCAGGGCTGGGATTCCTGCTGGCAAGGCCCCTAGGGCTGCTTCTCACGCCTTTGATCAACTGGGTGAGCTGGATAGCCGGTTGGCCCTTCAGCTCCTACTACACCGGCGGAGTTTCTCTGCTCCAGTGCTTGCTCCTCTACGGCGCGCTGGTGGCCGTGACCTTTTGGCCACGGTGGCAACGGGCTTTCCGCTGGCAGGGCACTGCCTTGATCCTGGTCGGGATCCTGTTGGGGCCGGGGTTGTGGCCGGGGCCAGCCGTTCAGATCACCGCCTTGGCCAGTGGGCGAATCCCCATCCTGGCCATTCAAGCGGAAGGGCGCCACCTCTTGCTCAACAGCGGGGATCCCCGCCTGGCAGAACGCACGGTGTTGCCCTTTTTGCGGCAGCGGGGCCTGCGCCGTCTGGATGGAGCGGTGGCCATGACCTCCGCCGGCTCTGCCAATGGCGGCTGGGAGATCCTGCTGTCGGCTTTCTCCAAAGGAGTACGTCCCGCCAGCGCGATTGGGCAATTTTGGGATGGGGGAGGGGCCAATGCGGCTTCCGAAAGTTACCTGCGCTCCCTCAGTGCTGTGCAAGCTGCCCAGATCCCCTATCAGGTGCTGCAGCCAGGCGATCGGATGCCTTTCTCGGAGCGGCTGCGGCTGCAAGCTGTCTACACCAATCCCCTGGTGTTGACACTGGAGGCTGAGGGATCCCATTGGCTGCTGCTGGGCTCTGCCGGCACCCATGTGCAAGCCGAGCTAACCAGATCCCCACTGATGCCGGCCCAGATCGACTGGCTGTGGTGGGACGGAGGATCCCTGATCCTGGATCTGTTGGAGCGCTTTCAAGTGCAGGCGGGCATCAGCTCTGGCCCTGTCAGCGAAGCAGTGACTGCCTGGTTTCGGCAAAAACAACGGCCCCTCTACGTAGCCGATCGAGCTGGAGCGGTGAGCTGGTCGCGACGGGG